>JAZUEE010000030.1:0-6922 GCA_045639985.1 Bacteroidales bacterium | reverse complement strand
CCCTCGGCGTCTCTTCCAATAGGATGGTCTGCAGTTCCTGGTTCTCTTCCAATTGAGAGCAAAAGGCGTCAGGTGTACTGTTCAGCCATTCGTCGAATACGGTTTTGATGCGCGGATGGCTGTTGACCAAGTTGGCAGCCAAGGCGTTGGCATAGTAGCGACTGAAAATCTGCTCGTTGCACTCGTAGGGGTATTCCATCAGATAGGGCACGGCTTGGATGGCGTACCAAATCGGGTTGGGCGTGAATTCAAGTGTCAGCGATTGCGTGGATAGGGTAGGGCTGGTAGCGGCAAAACTGTTCTTCAATCTATCGAAAGTGAAGGTCTTGCTGCCCTTGCCGGAGATGTGCAGCTGCATGGCTTCTGTAACCAAAATTCGGTTGGTGAGCACCGGCAGGGTGGCTTCCTCGCCGTCGGAGAAGGCAGGCGTCTCCAAGTTGGTGGCCACGATGCGGTAGGTCACGGCACTGAGGTCGCGCGGCACGACAACCGTGAAGTGGACCTCCTGACTTTCGCCCGGTTTCACATCAAAAGGCATTGTTTGAGCCCTTTGAACAAGGTTCAGAGGCGTTTCGTCCATCGCGTTGCGGAAACTAAGCATCACATTGCCGCATTGCATTACGCTGTCGGTGTTGACGATTTTGGCGGAGAACACGAGCGTGTCACCCTCGCGCAGAAAACGCGGCGCGTTGGGCACCACCATCAGCTTCTTGCTTGTGGTGACGAACTTCTCAAAGTAGCCGCTCATCAGGTCGTTGTTGTGCGCAAAACCCTGCAAATGCCAACGTGTCAGTGACTCGGGCATCGTGAAGGATATCAGCACATTGCCGTCCGCATCGGTCTTCAAGTGTGGATAGAAGAATGCGGTTTCCGCAAAGTTGGTGCGCACGGACACTTTTTCCCCCTCGTCACTTTTTCCCCTTGAAGTTGACAATGCTGGTACTGCGCAAGCTTCTTCCTCCAAAATTTCAACGACTTCATCTTCTACAAAATCAACGACCTTGAAATTGTCTTCTACTACATTCAAGACTACTTCTTCTTGCCCATTGGACACACCCTCCAAAGTTGTTAACACGTTTGTTACGCTTCTACCATACGCGGCCCGAAATTTGTACCGAGGAATGAAGGAACTAATCAATCTGGGGTATTCTCTCAATTTATAGTCAATATAAGGCCAGTTGGAAAGTCGCTCGTTTATGGATTGGTGAAAACGATATGGATAACAGCGATAGGAAAAATTATACGCTCCTTTTTGATTGTTAAAGATGTCCTTTGACAGCGCGTTCGTTCCTGCAAAGGCATCCAAAGAGGCATCATACATAGAACATAAAAGTTCTGCGGCGACCTTCTCACCCAAATGGTTCTTCAGGCGAATCTGATATTGTTCTTCACTTCCCGGTTGCGTCTTATCGCGGAAGGTCAGAAAGTCAAAATCTATTTCCTTATGCGTGTAGGGTACATTCAATAGAACTTGTTTCTTATAAACATTATCATATTGCTGCGCTAAGGCGTAAAATACGACATTGCCCAAGTCCTTTTGCTGAAGCGGATAACTAATCGTAGTTGTACTCTGGTTCAGATTTATCCACTTGGATTCCACTAATTCGCCATTGGAGATGATTTCAAAGAGCACTTTCACATTTTTTAGGTAGGTGCCAAGTGTGATTTTCACCGTATTGCCGACTTCCGCCACATTGTCTGGGTCTTGATACATCCAAACCGGCTGATAGACGACACAATTTTTGCTTTTCGCATTGAAAATCGCAACGTATTTTTCCAAAACAACTTCATTGTTGTCTTTATCCGTAGTCGTGAAAGTCACTTTGTAGTTGCCTTCTTCAAACTTTTTCAAATCGGATATGGAAAAATGATTTTTACCATTGCTGGCGAAATCGCCCTGTCGGACGACTTTCAGCACTTTCCAATTTTCAGGATGGCTAATGCCGTTGATGTCCAAATAGTATAATTTGCTAATCAGTTCCGCGGAGTCAGAAAGGAAGAAGTTGTGCTTCGGACATTCATATCGGTAATCAGAAGGAGCTTCCAACAATTCTATCTTATAGTGCAAAGTGGCCTTTTGCGGTTGTCCGGACAGGTTGGTAACCTTAATGGGGAACTCGTTTTTGTCATTGATGGAAATCTCGTTTGGAAGGTCGGCCACAATCTGCAAACCGATTTTGCTGATGCGGATGGCGGTGCTGGCACTGTGCGTCTCGCCTGTGATGTCGGTGACATCCACGCTCACTTCATAGTTGTACAGCGGATTGAAACGCTGGCATTCCAGATCGGGTTGAGCGATGAAGTGGATGTCGAAGTTGCCGTCAGCATCCGTTGTGGTTTCTCCGCTGGCGATTTCCGCCGGCGCGCTGTTAGGACTGTACCACCACCAACGCCACCACGGGAAGGAGGCCTTGCGCACTACGTGATACTTCACGGTGGCATCGCCAATGCCGTAGCCGGCGTAGGCGTTCACCTTGCCCGTGACGGCAACCTCCTGCTCCAACTTGAACTCTTCTTTGGGCTGGTCAATGGCAATTTCAAAAGTCGGGCGTTTGTATTCTTCTACTCGGAAATTACAGCTGCCGTTGGAAGTGGTCAGTCGGAAAGTCCCCGTCAGTCCGGAAGTGGGAATTACAAAACTGCCGGAGAAGGAACCGAACTCATTGGTAATATGCTCTCTTTCATCCAGTTGTTGTCCGTTGGCGTCAAGTAGTCGGATGACTGCCTTTTCATCGGGTACCGTCCGCGCAGCCTCTGTGGACGGTACCGGATAATATCTTTGCACTTTTTCTACCACAATACCTTTGTAATAAACGGTTTGACCGGGTCGATAAATATTCCTGTCCGTGAAAATGTGGGTGTTGTGTTTTATCACGGAATCTTTTTTTTCATCAAATGGGGAAAAGTAGGAATATTCTGTGGATTCATAAAAAGGTTTGCTGTCTTTCCAATAGGCGGTGATGACCGAGATTTTACCTGTTAATTCTTTCATCGTGCATTTTCCGTCTTTGTCTGTAACTAACTTGTCAGAGCTTATAAGATCCTTATGGTAATAGTCTTTGTATGATTTTACTTGGACGGTTGCTCCCTGTAAGGGATGGCCTGAAAATTTATCGACCACCAAAAAGTCTATCTGGTTGTCATTCCGGCGATACGATAGTTTGGCCTCCACAACTTGGACGAACATTGTCGTGCATTCTTTTTTATTGTTGGCGTTGAATTCTCCATTCGTGGCGAGAATGACGTATGAGCCGTTTTTCAATGCCGGCAAAAGATAGTTTCCGCTTTTGGTTCGATAATCTCGAACCTCTGGCAACGGGATGTTTTTCTCAAAAAGATATTTTTTCTGAATAAGTTGGGCGAATGCGGTTTTGGTGTTCTGTCTTGATATGGCCTCGTATTCTGTTTCCGTCATCGGAATAACACGCAAATTTATCTTTTCACAATTTTTGAAAGAGAAATTGAGCAAAGATGGCTGTCCAGGATAAATGACGCTATTGGCAAAGGTGATAGTTGATTGTTTGATATCCTGAATGCTTGATTGGGCATTGTTGGCTTCCAAGGATTTCGGCGCGGTGGCAATGGTCCTGTCAAACCATTCTACTGCCTTTATGTAATCATCTTTGTATTCCGAGTGGAGGTTTTCGCTGTATTTATCTGCTCGGTTGTTATAATATTTGCCCAAGGCGAAGGCAATCATTTCGTAACCCTCTCTGCCTTGATATTGTTTCTCCATTTTCTGTAAGGCTTCCAACTGCAGCTCGGAGGCATTTTCCAAAGTGGAATGTTCGGAAAGATATTGGAGGCGGCGGATGGTGACATCAATCAGCGCTCGTGGGTCGGCGTCGTTCAGGTGCAGTTTGGTAAGCGTCTGCATCGTTTTCAAAGTCAGGTAGGAAAACGAAAGTTCGTCTGGGGAGGAAATCAGCATATTGGTAAACACGCTGTTGTCGGTCCAGTACTTGCCGTTGTTGATGTCGAACGGGGTGCTTGGAACGGGCATATTTTGCAGACTTGTGCTGAGGTAGTCGAGATAGCGGAAGGCCAAGAAGTCGTACAACGTGGGACGATAGGCTTCCGAAGTTAAGCTGTCGAGCAAATCCTTGTAATCTTTTATAGGAATGTTCGATAGCAGTGCCACATTCTCGATGGATTTCTGATAGTGGTAGAGAGTTTGCCGAACGAGGGTCTGCAAATCCCAGACATTAAGGTCTGTAGGCACTGTGCCTTCAATGGGCGTGCGGTCTATAATGCGCCACTGGTTTTCTTCGTAGTAATGTTGAAGCAGTCCGGCCATGCAGCTGTGCCATACGGCAAGGTTGACGGGATTGTCTTTCTGCAAATAGATTTGTTCGTCAATGTCTATATAGACGGTGTCGAAGCCGTTGTCATAGCGTTGGATTTTCTGCTCATAGCTTTTCAGCGCCGCGGCAATCTGCTTCGGCGTCTGTTGTGCGAAGGATGTTGTCATGATTGATATAAGAAGAATAGATGTAACAGTTTTTTTCATAACGTTAAAATTTGAGTTCGTGAAACGTACAAAGAGGGCTAAATATTGTAATCTATTTTGTATTTTTGCGCTTCGAAATTTTCAATTTATATGATGGGTGTTACTTTTGACCAAGAAAGCAAGCAGTTTCTTTTTGATTTCACGCACGACAACGAATGTGATGTGGTCAAATTGACGGGCGAACTCCAACAGGTGGAGGCATTTGGAAAATGCCTTTACTATGGTTATGAATTTTCTGCAATTTAAGACGGAGCAGGATAGGATGCTTTGCGAATCGATTCGTCGTCAGAATATTTTGATAATGGATGATGTTACGACCAGTGGCTCCACGCTGAACGAAATATTGCGGACATTGAGAATCCTAAATGAAGACAATCAAATTGTCGTTTTCAGTCTTATCGGTAGAAAGGATTTGATGGCTGACAGTATGTAAACTATTGATTTTCTGAATTTTTATACTCTTCGGCGTAACGATAGAACTTCTTCGCCATTTCGGTGTTGTGGCGCTTTTCCGCTTCTTTGGCGATGGCAATGTAGGAGTCATAGACGCCTTCGCGTGAGCGGATGATGCCTTGGTAGTAATCTTCGTTACAGTACCCGGATGGCATGTTGGAACAGAATTGCTCCAATGCGAGGAATATTTCCAAAGCATCGGCGGAATGGCCGCTTTTGGCAAGCGCGTCGCCCGTGTTGTACAACTTCTCGTAAAGCACTAATGTGAAATCTGACACGGATTTCTCCATGTCTTCATCTATTTCGGCATTAATATATAATATATGTATAAGGTCAACGGCACGCTGATAGTGGTCTTGTGCCAATTCCAGTTGTGCACTGAGCAGTAATGCCTGCGGCTGGTATTTGTTGAATTGGAGCGCTCGGTCCAAATTGTAAAGAGCATTTGCGGTATCGCTGAATTGAAGTTCTTCAACGGCTTGCTCGTAGAAAATCTGATCAACGCGGTCTTTTTGCTTCTTTAGGATAAGTTCCAATTGATCTGCCGTATAGGAGATTTTATTGAATTGCGACTTGGTGTCGTAATAGTCTGTCAGTAGGCAGGAAGAAAGGGTGGGCAGCGTCTTTTTTTGAAAATTGTCTATCTCGTGTCGAATGTCTTGTAGGAAAAGATAATGCAGGGAGATGATTTCGGGATCTTGGCTGTTGAGTTGGTCCATGCGCTCCTGCCAATGCCGGAATGTGGCACTGATGGAGTCACAAGGAATTTGCGCCCATGAAAGTAGGGTGCATGCACATAAACCGATAAGGAGAATGAACTTTTTCAACGGCTATTTGCTGAGGAAATCATTGATGGCGTTTTCCAACTCGCTTTTAGACGGTGCGCCGACCATCTTCTTGGGCTGTTCCGTGCGGTTGAAAAAAATAAGCGTAGGAATACTTTCAATGCCGAACACGTCGCAGATGTCGCGGGCGTGGTCCACGTTTATTTTGTAGATGATGAGTTTGCCTTTGTATTTGCGCGCCATTTCTGCCATCATCGGTTTGATGTGTTGGCACGGGCTACACCAATCAGCATAAAAATCCACGATACACGGCGTATAGCCCTTGTAACGAAAGCCCTTGTCATCGTAAATGTCAGTAACTCTTTTGATGAACTCGGAGGCCGTAAGGGTTATGACTTCACCGGAAAGGTTTTCTTCAACAGCGGGTGTCTCTTCAGATTGATTGTCGGAAATATATGGATTTTTCGTGTCGTCAGTTTTTACCTCTTGCGCGGTAGTGTCTGTTTCCGTTGTAGAACTTTTGGCTTTGCATGAACCCAATAAGAATGGCAGGATTATTAAGGATAATAGAAATATTCTTTTCATTTATAAATTGTTGTTTTTATCGATTATATATTGTTTGAAAATACGTCCTCTTTCTTCAAAGTTCTTGAACTGGTCGTAGGAGGCGGCGGCAGGGGAGAGGAGTACGATCTTATTTTCGTTGGTGTATTCGAAGGCGAAATCAACGATTTTGCGGAAGTCGTTTTCGAGTATGAAATTTCCTGTAAGGGGGAATTGGGCTTTCCATTCATTGAGGATGCGCTCGCCCGCAGGTCCGGTGAAGGCGATGTTGGAAATGGGATTCTCATGCAAAAAGTCGATGAGTTTGCCGTATTCAATGCCTCGATCGTAGCCTCCGATAATCAACGTATCTACTTTGCGCAGTGCCTTTACGGCGGCGATGGTGGCCTCCGGAATGGTGGAGATACTGTCGTTGTAAAAGTTGATGCCGGCGTATTTTCCCACAAACTCTATGCGGTTGGGAAGTCCTTTGAAGGTGGCCAACCCTGCCGTGATTTGGTCGTGAGTGAGCCCTAAACGGCGGCAGACGGCCATGGCGGCCATAATATTATAGTAGTTGTGTGAGCCGGGGAGGTTGTGGTAGTCGGACATGTCGTATTCGTCTTCCACG
>JAZUEE010000029.1:0-1895 GCA_045639985.1 Bacteroidales bacterium | reverse complement strand
GGTATCATTACGTATGGAGTCCGAAAAAAGGACGCATTTTTGTTGATGGCAAAATCCTACGGCACTGACATTCCGAATATCATACACCACCATTTCTTCCTGCCTCTGCAATTCTATTTTTCTATAAAGAAACGATACTGAGAACAGAGCAAAACAACCGTATGCCATCCATCCCAATGTTCTACGCTTGTAATGAATGGCCGCATACAGTAAAATAATTAGTAGATACAAAACAACCACTTGCGGTATCGAATAATCAATATTCTGCGTAACCGAGCCGGGTAGTTCATCTACAAAATGCACGATGCCGTTCATCAGGCGAATCTCCCATGTCAGCAAAAAGGACATCCAAGTAGATAATATGGGAATAAAAGATACGGCCAAGAGTACCACGCCCGAAACCATCACCACGAAAGAAAGCGCAATAACCGTAAGGTTGGACAGCAGAAAATAGTTGGGAAACTGTCCGAAATAATAGACGGAAATGGGGAACGTGCTGATTTGCGCTGCCACAGACACGGACATCAGTTCCCAGAAATAATTGCCCACTTTGGTACGACAATGGTATATGTTTGCAATCTTCGGTTGAAAAAGTACGATACCGAAAACGGCCAAGTAACTCAGTTGAAAACCCACTTCGAAAAGCAATAACGGATTGATGACTAACAGTACAAAAAGAGAGGCGAACAAACTGTGGAACACGTTGGTATTGCGTTGCAACACGCCCCCGACAGTTACAAAGGTGAACATCGTGGCCGAGCGCGTGACCGAGGGAGACAGCCCCGTGATGTGGGCGTAGAGCCATATTGTCAACAGCAAAATCAGCGCTTTTAGCAGACGTGTGTAACGGAAAAAATCCATTGGCTTCAGTAAAAAGTTGAGAATCATAAAGATGATGCCGACGTGCATACCGGAAACGCAGAGTATGTGGCTCACGCCGGCCGAAGCATACGCTGCGCGCAACTCCGGTTCCATCGTGTCATCATCGCCCAACAAAATGGCCTTGATAATATCGTACTCTTCGCCCGACATTCCCGCTACGGCAAACTGCCTCGACAATTGCTGCTGCATCCGTCGCGACAGTTCCCGAAGGGGGCGCGGCACCTGATGGTCGATTTTCTGCCAACCGTATTGCGGAACATAACCCGTATAGAACAAGCCCTTGCGCCGCATATACTTTCTATTGTCGAAGGCATCGGGATTTACGGGCGGCGCAAACTCCGACAACCTGGTGGATACAAGTAGCACATCGCCATACTCAACAGCTTCAGATTCCGGTGACTTCTGCAAATACAGCAACACCTTGCCGCGCATTGGCAGGCCCGACGTGGTCTGTAGCACTTCTGCCTGCAACTTCACGCTCTTGGCCCGCGGCACGGGAAAATCCGCTACACGCACTAAAAAGGTCTCTTCATTCTCCAAAGCACCTTGCTGTGTCTCGGAAAGATGCGGTGATAATCGGAAATTTGTCGTAAATATTCCCGCAAAAATGAACCCGATAGACATTGCCACGGTTTTCACCCACTGCCATTTATAACTCTTAAATGGCAACAAAAGCAGCGAAATCAGCCAAAAAGCGACTGCAAAAAAGAATAATAATCGACCAATTCTTTCAGAAAAGTTGCAAATATAGGCGCAAATTATGCCTAAAACGTATGGTAACAGGATTTTGATTAGAGGGTATTTTGAGAAATTCATAACATATCTTTTGCCCAAATATGCAAAAAATATTCAATGCGATTGCGGAAAGTGATTGATGGTAAAACCTCGTGTCTTTGTGAAATGAACAGAAGACGTTTTCTGTCTTATAGGAATAATTTTTCATTGTCAATTGTAAATTAAAAAAGGGGCTTCGCACACAACCGCACAAAGCCCCATTATTCAATGTTATTTGA
>JAZUEE010000028.1:0-4429 GCA_045639985.1 Bacteroidales bacterium | reverse complement strand
TTCAACAAAATTCCGAATATTGTCCAATACGATTTGCAGGCGGAGTTGTTGTGTCTCGGTAGTGCCGAAGCCGATGTGCGGCAGCAGCAGTGTGTTGGGTGCAGTGAGCAGTGGGTTATCAGACTTCATCGGTGGTTCGCCGTAGAAGAGAGGGGGTTCGCCAGCATATACGTCCAATGCAGCGCCAGCAATAATGCCCTCGCTGAGTGCTCGCGCCAAGTCGGGATTGTTGACGATGGAACCGCGTGCAGTGTTGATGAGCACGGCACTTTTTTTCATCAGTTGTAAGTCCTTGTAGGTTATGAAATCGCAGGTTTCCTCTGAAAGTGCAAGATGGATGGACACGATGTCGGCGGTGCGCAGGAGCGTCTCTTTATCGACGAAGTGGATGCCTTCAATGGTGATGGAGGAGCGGTTCCAGGCAATGAGGTGGCAACCGAAAGTGCGGAGCAGTTCTGCAGTGCGTCGTCCGATAGCCCCCATGCCGATGAGTCCCACGATTTTACCTTTCAACTCGCGACCAGGGAGGATTGCATGACCTTGCCAGTCACGGGTGGCGTGGTCGTTTTCAGCAATATGACGGTACATTGCCAGCATCATACCGACAGTCAGCTCTGCCACGGCCTCCGTGGAGTAGCCTGCCGCGTTGGTAACAGCGATGTTATGAGTGTCGCAATAGTCTATGTCAAGATGGTCAAGGCCGACAATGGCTGTAGCCAGCATCTTCAATTGCGGGCAGGCAGCGAGGAAATGGGCGTCCATCGGCATGTCTGTCTGTACTAAGATATCTGCACCTTGCGCACGTGCAATATTGAGTTCCGGACGTTTATCGGGAAAGATGGTAACCTCATGCCCCGATTGTCGCAAACTTTCGCAGGCATTTTCGAGGATGTCGAGGGGAAAACCGAGTGGCTCTAAGAAAACGATTCTCATTTTAGTACATGGCAAAAATCTGAAACATTCCGTTATATTATTATGGTTCAAATAGTTGCTAACATTTTTTATTAATAAATAATTCTCTATATTCTTAAAAAGTGATTGATATTCAGTATTCTATAAGCAAAAAACGCCTACATCTTTTTCTTCTATGAAAACCTATAACGAACGCAAAAAAACAAAGTATGGAATGACCTTCTACGTCCACATTCAGCATAGGCGCGGTTTATTTTTGCCGGTGAATTAAAACACGAAAGCATAGCCAATAAACAACTTAAAACGTAACTTCATGCGTTTCTACTAATCTTTCAAACTGACTATTGTGGTGAATCGGATACACGTGATGATTATTGACCAGATAGTAATTATTCTTAAAATAGACCACCTTACAATGTTCCGGTTTCAGCCCTTTCACTTTCAAAAGGTTTCCATAAAAATGATAAGTCAGTTTATTTTTGATATAAGATTCCCACACTTGCAGTTGAAGCTGAGTAGGAACATTTTCTGCACACGTACATTCCACTTTATTGGCATCCAAACAAACGACTTTGGCCGATAATTTCTCTATCAACTTTTCTTCCACCACATTATTATCCGCATATTCATCAATAAGATAAACGTCCTTATCATCCAGTGTCAAATCCTCCGTTTCATCGAATCCATAAACAGAATCTGCTAATAAAGAATCTGATTTGGAAAAATCACGGTCTCTGTACGAATCGGATTCATACTTATGAATCACATATTTGACAATGGTGTCGGAAGCATTTTTCGCAGTCGAAGTATCCATTGGAATCACCTGAATAGTGTCATGGCGACGGAGATCGACCACATTAAGGACCAGCAACGTGATAACCGTTCCAAACAAAAGTCCTATCAGAATAGCTATCAGAAACAAGGTGCCGCGCTTCGGCAATTTCGAATTGGAATCAGGTATATTTCTCTCTTCCATTTGCAAAAATCTAGGCCGCAAAAATACAAAATAACATTATACTGCGTCATGCATCCGAACAATATATGATTATTCAACAGACACATTATTTTTGTATTTTTGCACGTTTAATTTCATCATACACATTCGCTTATGGCTTTCACTAACCCTCTATTACTCATTGGTTTAACAGCCATCCTCATTCCCATCATCATACATTTGTTCAATTTCAGACGTTACAAAACCGTCTATTTTTCCAATGTCAAGATGTTGGATGAAATCAAGAAAAAGACCAAACGGGAACAAACCATCCAACAACTTATCGTACTTGCTTTACGAATACTTGGAATTGCCGCGTTAGTTTTCGCTTTTGCCCAGCCCTTCATTCCCACTGAGCACAATAAAAACAAAAAAGGCAATCTCGTCACACTGTTTTTGGACAATTCCTATTCCATGGAATCAAACAGTAAAGAAGGAACCACTTTGTATGATGCCATTGACGCTGCCAAAAACATTGTATCCGCATTTGGCTTTTCCGACGATTTCGTACTCACCACACAGGATTTTTCCGGTGAGGAATCGCACATTTTGAATAAAGACCAGATGCTGGAACTACTTGATAAAATCCAAATTTCCCCCAACAGTCACACACTTAAAGACATCCTTACGTTTGAAAAAAACACTTGCACTAATTCCAACAAGGGAAATATTGTTCACTATTACATTTCCGATTTTCAAAAGAATTTCTTCAATATCTCACAACTTCAGAACGATAGTACAGAATCATCCTTTTTGATTCCCATGCCTTTTGAAGGGCATAACAATGTCGGCATTGACAGTTGTTGGTTCCTTTCTCCCATTTTCAAAGTGGGCAATCAGGTTACATTCTTTGCCCGCATTCACAATTACGGCGAAGAAGAAGTCAACAAGCTGCCCGTCAAGCTCTACATCAACAACAAGCAGAAATCTATTGCTGCCTTAGACATTCCCGCCAACAGTTTTGTGGATTGCAGAATGGTTTATAACATCGAAGAATTGGGCACGCAATGTGGAAAAGTCGTATTAGAAGATGCGCCTATCACTTTTGACGATCAGATGTTTTTGACATACGAAGTCACCAACAACACCAATATCGCCGTTATCGGAGACAAAGAACCTAACCGTTTTTTGTACGCACTCTATGGGAAAGACTCTGTTTTCAACTATCAAGCCATGAGTTACAACCAAATCAACTACACACAACTCAAGCAGTGTGAGGTCATCGTGTTAAGCGAAGTTCCTACCCTTTCATCCGGATTATCCGACGAACTGACCAAATTTGTCAAGGGCGGCGGCACATTATTGGTTTTCCCGCCCAAAGAACTGGACAAGAGCTATGCCTCCTTTCTCAACGCTCTAAATGTCGGCAATTTCGGCTCGTTGACAAAAAAAGAGTTAAAAGGTAGCAACATCAACTTGGAAAGCATCTATTTTAAGGGTGCATTGGAAAGCCAAAAAGAGCAATTGGACATGCCTATCACGTTGCAGCACTATGAAATCAGTGGGGGGAATGGCAGCGAAGCCATCATGTCGTTGGAAAATGGTTCTCCACTCTTAAGCGCGTACAGTGTTGAAAAGGGTAAAGTCATCCTATCCGCAGTGGCCATGGACGATGAGTACGGCAATGCCCACCGTCATGCGCTTTTCTTCGTCCCTTTGCACAACATCGGCATTATGAGCACGATTCAAAACAAACTATACAACACCATCGGCGTTGACCAAATGCAAACCATCTCATTACGTATGGATAACTCAGATGACGTGCTAACGTTGAAATCACGCAGCAGCAAAGACGAATTCATACCCGAGCAACGACGCATTGGAAATGAAACTGCGCTTTATTTCCACGACCAAGTGCATGAAAGCGGCTTATACGATGTCATCAAAGACGGCGCAGTAATAGGCACCATCGCTTTCAACCAAAATCGAAAAGAATCCAATTTGGATTGCTACGAAGAAGGCGAGCTTAAAAAAATGGCAAAATCTTCCGGTCAGAACATTGACGTCATTCCGGCAGACACCAAGAATATTGCCAAAAGTGTGACTGACAAACTGAACGGAAAATCCCTTTGGCCCTTCTTCATAATATTCTCCTTGCTCTGCTTCTTAGCGGAAATCATCGTGTTGAGATTTTGGGGAAAGCCGAAAATCAACAAAAACGAAGAATAAGCGACCTGATTTTGCCATTCAATCTGTAACCAATCCATCAACGCAACAGACCTCTGTTCACCAATCACAGCTCACTAACATTTTAAACCCAATAAAAAATGAACACAGAACTTTTAAAACTTTACCCTCACGATTTGTGGGAAAATTTCGGAAATCTTTGTGATGCTCCGCATCCTTCCAAACACGAAGAAGCTGCCTTGGCTTGGGCCAAAGGTTGGGCTAAAGAACACAACATCCAAGTTGAACAAGACAAAACCGGCAACTTGCTGTTCACCATTCCTGCAACCAAAGGTATGGAAGACAGAACTCCTGTTATCTTGCAAGGCCACATTGATATGGTTCCGCAAGCCGACA
>JAZUEE010000027.1:0-16659 GCA_045639985.1 Bacteroidales bacterium | reverse complement strand
GTTGCCATGGAAAAAGGTTTGGAACCTTTGGCCAAAATCCTTTCTGCGCAGCAGCAGATAGATATCCACCAAATAGCTTCTGCCTATGTCAACGCGGAAAAAGAGGTTGCCACGGTAGAGGAGGCTCTATCGGGCGCTCGCGATATTATTGCCGAGCAGATTTGCGAAAATGTCTCTGTACGTGCCCGCCTGCGTGCTATTTTTCGTCAGCATAGTACGATTACGTCCAAGCTCGTCAAGGACAAAGTGGATGAGGATGAAAAGTACCAGATTTACTATGATTCCCATGAAAAGTTAGCGAAAGCACCTTCTCATCGAATTTTGGCTATGTTCCGCGGGGAGGATGAGGGCATACTTCGATTGAATATCGCGCCGGACGAACAGCGTACGTTGGATTCCTTGAAGAGTTGGCTGATACGGAACAACACCAATGCCGCCCAACAGGTTTGGATGGCGGCGGAGGATTCGTATAAACGGCTTTTACAACCGCAACTTGAAACCGAGATGCGTGCTTTTTATAAGGAAAAAGCTGATACGGAAGCTATATCCGTTTTTGCCCAAAATCTTCGTCAACTATTGTTGGCCGCACCGATGGGACAGGCAACCACGTTGGCTATTGATCCGGGATTCCGAACAGGATGTAAAGTGGTAATATTGGATCCTCAGGGAAAATTACTTTATAATGAAACAATTTATCCCCATCCGCCGGCTTCGCAGTATAAGTTGGCTTCCAATAAATTGAAACGTCTGGTGCTCCAATATAAGGTGGATGTGATTGCCATTGGCAATGGTACGGCCGGGCGGGAAACCGAAAAGTTTTTGCGCTATATCCCGTTTGAACGGGATGTGAAGGCCTACATGGTTAACGAGAGTGGCGCGTCTGTTTATTCTGCATCTCCCGTGGCGCGTGCCGAATTCCCCAACTATGATGTGACTGTGCGCGGCGCTGTTTCCATCGGCCGCCGCCTGATGGACCCGTTGGCAGAGTTGGTGAAGATAGACCCTAAGTCTATTGGCGTTGGACAGTATCAGCATGACGTGAACCAAAAACGACTTCAGGAGAGTTTGCAGGAGACGGTGGAAAGCTGTGTGAACTATGTGGGGGTGGAACTCAATACCGCCAGCAAGGAACTGCTTTCGTATGTTTCGGGCATAGGTCCGACGTTGGCACAAAAAATCATCGACTATCGCAATGAAAATGGTCCGTTCCCTTCTCGTGAAAGTTTGAAAAAAGTGCCTCGCTTTGGAGCGAAGTCTTTTGAACAGTCTGCCGGTTTCTTACGAATTCGTGATGCTGAAAATCCGCTTGACCGTAGTGCCGTGCATCCTGAAAGCTATGCGGTGGTGAAAGCCATGGCCAAGGAAATGAAATGTGAGGTGGTGGATTTGATGAAAAATGCTGAAATTCGTAAAAATATCAATCTTTCGCATTTTATTACGGCAAAGGTTGGTATGCCGACGTTGAACGACATTATGCAGGAATTGGCCAAGCCAGGCCGTGACCCGCGTAGCAAATTTGAAAGCTTTGAATTTGACAAAAGTGTGCACAAAATAGAAGATTTGCAACCCGGGATGGTGCTGCCCGGCATCGTTACCAATATCACGAATTTTGGTTGCTTTGTGGATATTGGAATTCATCAGGATGGGTTGATCCATATTAGCAATTTGTCGGAAAGAAGAATCGAAAATCCTAATGAAGTGGTGCAATTGAATCAAAAGGTGATGGTACGGGTGATTGGTGTTGAAATTGAACGTAAGAGAATCAGTCTCTCCTTGAGAGGGGTATGATTATTTGAAAGAAAAACAATAGTTGAATATTAAATCAGTATATATGAAACGGATATTTATTTTAGGGTTGCTTGGTTTGCTTATCATGAACGGCACGGTATATGCCCAGAACCTTACGGTTTCTTCATTGTCAGGACAAAATCCGCAAACGATTGTTGACCAGCATCTGTCAGGAGATGGTGTGCTGCTTACGAATGCCAAGTTTAATAATAGTGCGGGTAATGTTTCCACACCCCAGATTGGCACGTTCAATTATACAGGTAATGTGTTTCCGTTTCATTCAGGACTGGTTATGACTACCGGGAATGTTAGCGTGGCGCAAGGCCCGAATACCTCTGGCGGGTCGAGTGCCGCAGTATCAACAATATATTCGGATGCTCAATTGGCTCCTTATGCTACCAGTTCTATTAATGCCTGTGCGGTATTGGATTTTGATTTTGTCGCTTATTCCGACACGTTTGCCTTTAATTATATTTTTGGCTCAGAAGAATATCCGGAGTTCGTAAATAGTAGCTTTAATGATGTTTTTGCTTTCCTTTTAACAGGAATAGACCCTGTTACATTGGTTTCCACAACAAAAAACGTAGCTGTGATTCCAGGTACGATTACGGCGTCTAACCCCAATGGCTTACCAGTGACTATTAATAATGTGAATGATGGTAGTCATAGTAATTATTATATTACCAATAACAGTAATTGTGTGCAATACGATGGTTATACGACAAGATTGACAGCCCAGGCACGGTTGTTGTCCTGTATGACGTATCACATGCACTTGGCCATAGGAAATGTAGGTGATAATCAGTATGATTCCGGAGTGTTTTTGGAGGAAGGTAGTTTCTATAGCCCTTCAACATCGTTATTTAAGGACTATAATTTGGATCCTGAACAAAATGTGTATGGAGATACATTGTTCCAAAATTGTCGTGAGGTGGATATCCGATTCCAGCTTCCTCGTCCGGTGAGTACGGGTAATTATTATGCTAATTTTATGTTTGAGGGAGATGCTAATGTTGGAACTGATTACTCCTTGGTTCGTGCTAATGGTCAGAGTATTAATTCGGATCCGGAGAACTCCACGTTTTTTTATCAGCAGGATTCTACTGCGGAAATCTTACATTTGGCCATACTTCCTGATGCACCCATAGCAGAAGGACAAGTAAAAACAGCAAGGTTAATAGTTACAACAATATTTTGTGAAGAATATTGGAATGAGGGATATTAGGACGCGGGGGGTGTTGATACCCTAACGTTTTATTTGAAATCCAATGATTCCATTCGTCTGCAGGATAATGCGATACAGTCCTGCCATAACTGCGACCGTGTTTTTACGGAATTAGAGAGAGGGGCTTCCGATTTGCTCTATGAATGGATTCCAACTACGGGAATTGCTAATCCTGATCGTCTAGACTCGGAATCGGATATTCCCGAAAATAGAACGTATCGTATAGTGGCTAAAGATAGATTCGGATGCTTGTCAGATACGGCTGAGGTGGAAATTACGATTCATGAAAGACCCGAAACGGATGTTCATATTTCTCCGGAAAATGGTTGTGTGCCATTATCTGTTTCGATGTGGACGAATAATGCTCCCGAAGATTGTGATATTCAATGGCGTGTTACCAATGATGCCGATTATGAAGAACAGGGTGTGACGAATCCGTTCTATGCCACATTTGACCAACCTGGTCCATATAATGTATATTTGTGGATGTCCACAGCACCTGGATGTGCGGATTCTGTTTTGATGAATCACACAATTCGCGTTTCCGATTTTCCACATGCAAGTTTCACATTCTCTCCGGAAGAGGCCAATAATGGAGAACCGGTAGCGTTTGTCAACGAATCAGAGGGCGAAGGAACATTGTCCTATTCGTGGAATTTTGGAGATGGGGCAACCTCTACGGAAGAGTCGCCTACGCACGCATATCATGTGTCCAGTTCCGATAATATGACGGTTCGTTTGGCAGTGGCCAATGAGGATGGCTGCTCGGACGATACTACTGCGGTAGTGGCCGTCGTGGATAATTTCGCGCTATATGTGCCGAACTCTTTTACACCAAATAATGATGGCCTAAATGATGAATTCTTGCCAAAGGTAAATGATGTGGCATCCTATAATTTAGAGATATATGATAGACAAGGAAATATAGTATTTAAGTCGGATGATCCTCAGCAACCGTGGGATGGAACGATAAACGGAAAACCTGCTATGACAAGTGTTTATGTATGGGTGATTCGTTATGTGAGATACTCAAATCTAAGCAAAACCCTTACGCGGAAGGGCTCTGTTACGTTGTTGCGATAAGGAACAGGTCTTAGAAAAAAAGGTTTTCTATATCATAAGGACACCACAAAGCAAGCCGAGCCCGAGGGTGAGGAATTTTACAATAAAGAAATTCTTGCGTGATTGTGCCAATAACGGGAGCCCCGCGTGACCATTCTGCGAAATGGAATTTGCCAATAGAATGCCGAAAGGGAGACTTCCTTCCAAAAACATTATGATGAATACCAAGTTTGGCCCAGACTCGGGAATAAATCCGATGAGTACGGCTACAAGTAATAAAAGGTATTTAGCCCATTGATGAACTTGCAGGAGCTCTTCGATATCAATAAAGTATCCGAAAGATTTCAAGAACAACAGTACTCCAAATGACCATAAAAAGATGGTTAGAAAATGTTGCTTGATAACATGTTCCCATAGATGTTCTTTAAAGAAATGGATAATCCACGCTTTGATACCCGAATGAGGGTGGATGGAATGTTGGTGTTCATCCTCGTTTTCATGGATGATAAATTCATGGCTTTCTAAGGAAAGTTTCCATTTTTTTGATACTATATTTAATATGGAACCAGTCAAGATGCCGAGTATGAAGAGTATGCCAGTGAGTTTTAAAGCCCATTGTGGATCTTTGGCAAAAAGGAAGAATGCCTCATCGCCAAATGTGGCCACCATGCCGCCGGCAAGTGCTCCAAATGATATCAAATTGTGGGTGAACATAGAAACAACGGCAAATCCTCCTGCACATCCCGGAATGGCTCCTAAAAGGCATGCGATGATCAATTGTAAGAACGGGTAGTTGTGCAATTTGGTCATCAATTTCCCCGAGGAAGAGACGTTGACCAATTCAATAACGGCCATCATCATTATCACTAAGCAGGTGATTTCTAATGTGTCGGCAAGAACATCCGAAAAGATGGATGGCAATGCGTGCCAAAATGAATCGTTGGCATGTTCGTGTGTGTGGATATGTAGTAAAATGGTGTCAAGTAAAGGAATGCTCAAAATCGACATGGTGTTTTGGAGTGATTGTTTTAGTGATTTACAAATTTAGATCTTTGACGATGGCGGGATCTGTCTTTTTGGTCCCCCATATTTTAGTGGTGATTTTCAGAGAGTCGGCAGGCGTCATTTTTTCGGCATGTTCCATGGCACGTTGAATGAAAACGCAATGGTTGATGTCGGCTTGATTGTTGACAATGGCTTCGGACAGCGCCTTGCAGGATTGGAATCCGCAAATTTTGCAATCTACCTGAGGAAGATTTTGGTTGATTTCGAAAGCTCGACGCATTTTCTGCATGGCAACGGCCATGTTGTCATCCATTTTGTCCATAGAACGGGGCTCCACTTTCCCGAGTACTTGTTTGTGTTTGCTGAGGTATTCTATGTGATTTAGTAAATCGTTGTCTTCGGCATCAATTTCCTCAGGAGACTTGTTCATACGTTTTCGTTGGCGCTCGGCCATGAGGAATCGATTGTCCGTGCAGAGAATGCCTCCTGCACAGCTCTCATCGCAGGCCCGAAGTTCCAAATAGTCGATGTCCTGGATATCTTCATCTTCCAATTTCTCTAAAAAATCCGAGACGTTGTGAATCCCGTCAATGGCAAGGTTTCGCCCGCTTTTTAGCAGACTGATTTCTCCTCCTGTTAAGGTGTAGTTGAGACTGCCTTTGGATAATCGGTGGAAATGGGTGCGCGAATCTTCACAAAGTTTGTATTCGCCTTGCTTTATGATACGCATCACCTTGCTGTACAGATAGTTCATGTTAATGACACCGTTAATGGAGGATTCTTCTTCGGTAGCCGGACTTTTGATGGCTGCAATCTTGGCCGCGCAAGGTGTGACATAAAAGATTCCGATGTCTTCTGCGGGAATGTGGTCCTCGTTGGTGAGGATTTCGCGAATGTAGAGTGCGGTAAGGTCCAATGGCGGTTTGAGTAAGTATAAGTTGGGAACCAAAACGGGGAATCTCACTTGAATAAGTCGGACAATGGCCGGACAGAAAGAGGAAATGATGGGCTTGTAGCCGTTGTTCTCATTAACCGTCTTCTGCATTTCCTCTTTGATGAAGTCCACGCTCTTTTCAACTTCAAATACGTGCTTGAATCCGAGATGGTATAACGTGGATAAAATAGTTTTCTCTTTGATTTTATCTTCAAATTGGGTCATGAAGATAGATGGTAACAGAAGTACGGGATACTTATATTGGTAAACCGTCTGGAAGTCATCCTGCTCAATGTATATGGCATTGACAGGACAGACGTGATAGCATCTGCCACAGTCAACACAACGGTTGACATTTAGCTGAGGATGCCCGTCTTGCACATGGATGGCTCCCGTGGGACAAATGCTGGTGCAGTTTGAACAGCCAATGCACAAGTCGTATTTTAATTTCAGGGCGTGGTGGAAATCTTCTGCTGCCATAATGATGCGATTATTTGTTGAAATAGTTGACGAACTCTATGGTGGTTCCTTTCCCGACCTCTGTATGGATGTTTAATTCATCTGAATTGTTCTTGATGTTGGGAAGTCCCATTCCAGCACCGAAGCCCATTTCACGTACCTTTTGCGAAGCCGTGGAGTTTCCTTTCTGCATGGCCCATTCCACGTTGGGGATGCCGGGCCCCTCGTCTGCGAGGACGATGTGTATTTTTTCTTCGTCCAAATTCACGGTGATGTCGCCACGGTATGCGTGTGCCACAATGTTGACTTCTGCTTCGTAAAGAGCTACTACGGTACGCTTGACAATGTCAGGACAGACACCGAGTTTCTTGAGCATTCGTTTGACTTCGCTGGAGGTTGATCCCGCATTGGTGAAATCTCCTCCTTCTACGTGGTAGATGAAATCCATAATGTTGAGGTTTGGTTAATAATTGGGTTTTATTCCTGCGCTGTAAAGAATGCCGGAAGTCTTGAACATTGAGAATTTTGTCTTCACCACAATCATATCGTTGTCGTTCGCCAATTCAATCATCTCATCCGTAACGGCTTTCCCACGAACAACCAATAACATCTGGATGTCGGACATTTCACAGGTGCGGATGGATTGGAGATTGGATAACCCCGTTATGAGTAATAAATCTTTGGTGTCATGAATGGTGAGTACGTCACTCATAAGATCAGAAGCTATAATATTTCCGACTTCACGATTCTTATAAGACTCTCCACAAACAATTTCTCCTTCTACGAATGTTGTAACTTCTTCAATAGTCATTTGAAATTAATAATGTTAATATAGTATGTTGAAACAAAATAGGGCGCAAACATACACAAAAAAAATATTTTTTTAGAAGAGTGAATGAAATTCTTTTAAAGAAAATGTCATGGACTTTTGTTTTTTTTTGAAAATGGAGCCATTAGGATTTTTGTGTATGTTTGCCGCCCTTAACGAAAAAACGGTATGAATCCCTACGACGATACGGAAGATGATGATTTAGAGGAACTTGTGGAGAAGTTTAAACAGGCGGACGAGCATGGTGTTTCGCCCTTCTTTGATTTAGATGACTACCAGGATGTCATAGGTTATCTTTTGGAAACGGGTGAGATGGATTGCGCTCGTAGGGCAATTCAGTGTGCTATAGCCGAGTTCCCCCAGGAGCCTTATTTCCGGCTTCAGTATGCCAAATATTTTGCGTTGATGATGAATGTTCAAGAGGCCCAACGGGAACTGAAATATTTGGAGGATCATTTCGAACCTATTCCCGAATTTTACATAGAAAAAGTGCTAATCGCCCATGCTTTTAATCAAAAAGTAAATGGGATAGATTTGCTATACAAGGCCTTGGCTCTTGATGAGAATATCCCTGAAGCACATCTGCTGTTGGTTCACGAGTACCTTACAGATAATAATTTAGATAAGGCCGTTGAACATGCTGTGCGAGCTATTCAATTGGATGATACGGCGGCTGAAGACCTTAAAATTGTAACGATTGATTTTCAAGGCATGTTTATGCCTCAAAGTAATGTCCTCGTGGAATTCTTTTCTAAAATGACAGAGGAACTTCCCATGTGCGGCAGTATGTGGAGCGGATTGGGTCTTGCCTATATGAGTCGCAATGATTATCCTCATGCGATTGAGGCATTCCAATTCCAACTTTCGTTGGATGAGGACGATTCGGTTGCCTACGTCAATCTCGCAGAAGCACAATCTGCTTCTGGAGATTGTGAAAATGCGCTACATAATTTCGAAATTGCAAAAGAAAAGTGTGACTTGCTCCAATTCAACATCCAGATGGGGCGCTGTTACTATAATTTGAAAGATTACGATAACGCGATGCGTTGTTTCCTGATGGCAAAACAGGAGGATCCGATGTTCTCTTTCGTGATTTCCGATATCGTTAGCGTTTTTAAAGCGCAAGGAAAATTTGAGGAAGCACGGGCTTATCTTCGTGACGAATTACGAAAAGATCCCCATAATATTGAGGCCATAGAGGAATTGATTGACCTGCTCAATCCGCAAAAACACACGGAAGAAATTAAAGATCTTTGTTTCGCCGCACTCAATACGGATTCGTATCCGAAATTTTCATTCTTGAGTTATTTTGTGTTCTACTGCTGCCATACGGATGGCGCTGACCTCGGCATCGAAATTTGTTCCGATTATATGGATGATCCGGATTTGAGTATTCATTTACATTATTTTTTGGCCGCCCTCTATCTTAAAAAGGGCTTTATCCAAGTAGGATGCGATTATTTGGAATGGGCACTTCAAACTGATGTTGAATTGTTTGCTCCAGATTTTGAAGAGTTGGATGGTGACCTGTTGAATATACCCGAAGTGGCTGACTTGCGAAACCTCTATTTGATAGACAATGAGCAAGATACAGATATTAGTAGTTTTTTTAATTGATTATTTATGAGAAAAATTTTTTGTACCTTATTGCTTGTCGTGGCAATGATGTACGGATTTGCGCAAAGTGCTAAGGTCGATTCTGTGAGAGAAGAAAAAGTTTCCATTACCGACAAAGTCATTACGTGGTATAATGGTCATTTGAATTATGGAACAGTAACGTTGCTGATGGCTGTGGAGAGCTCCTTTATTCCCTTCCCGTCTGAAGTAATTGTTCCGCCTGCCGCTTATCAGGCGTGTAATAGTGATAACGCATCTTTGTATAAAACGGATTCCAAAATCGTCAATGTACTGTTTGTAATCTTGTTTGCTACGGTTGGTGCGCTGATTGGCGCCATTATCAACTATGTTCTTGCTTTGGTGTTGGGCCGTCCGATTGTTTATTGGTTTGCAGATAGCAAAGTTGGTCATCTGTTACTGTTGAACAGTGACAAAGTTAAGAAGGCGGAAGACTATTTTATTGCCAATGGCAAAAGTTCCACCTTGATAGGTCGTCTGATTCCGGCTATCCGCCAGTTGATTTCTATTCCTGCGGGCTTGGCTAAAATGAATGTGGGCGTCTTTTTGCTCTTTACGGCTATTGGTGCTACTTTATGGAATACGATTTTGGCATTTTTGGGCTATTTCGCTCATGGCCAAAAGGATATGATTGATAAATACAACGGAGAATTGAAAATTATCCTTTGGGGACTTTGCGCCGCATTTGTGATTTATCTGATCGTTAAGGGCGTAAAGGCATCGCGTGCGACTAAATCCCAAACGGAAAAATCCGACCAAACCGAATCTGCTGCCAAATGATACGCTACGGACTTATCGGGCGGAAGTTAGGACATAGTTTTTCCAAAAACTATTTCGCACAAAAATTTACGAAAGAACATCGTTTGGATTGTCAGTACGAACTCTTCGAAATTCAAACCATCGATGCGTTTCATCAACTATTGATGGACTATCCGGAATTGAAGGGCTTGAATGTCACTGTGCCGTACAAACAACAGATTATACCGTTGTTGGATGAAATGGATGCGGAGGCGGTAGAAATCGGAGCGGTAAATACTATTCACATTCTTCGCGAAGAGGGTAGAACTATTACGCGCGGATACAATACGGATGTCGTCGGGTTCCGTCAGTCCTTACAAGATATTGCGATGTTCAAGCAGGCGCTGGTATTAGGCACGGGTGGAGCTTCTGCGGCAGTTACGTATGTGCTGCGTCAATGGAACATTCCTTATCTTGTGGCATCACGTAACCCTAAATCCGATATGATTGGTTATGAGCAAATTTCTCCAGAAATGTTATCTTCTTGCGATATGATTGTCAATTGCACCCCGTTGGGCATGTTCCCGAACGAGGACAATTGTCCCCCAATACCCTATAGTGCTTTAACATCGAAGCATTTTCTATATGACTTGGTGTATAATCCGGAAGAAACGTTGTTTTTGAAAGAAGGGAAAAAACGGGGCGCGCGCACTCGAAATGGTTATAAAATGCTTGCATTACAAGCGGAAGCTTCGTGGCGGATTTGGAACGGATCTAAAAGAAAAGAATATCTTTAACTACAGGAACCGCATAGTCGGCGTTGATGCGGTTGACGATGGTGCTTTTTTGTCCGGTTAATTCAAAACGCATGGCCGCATTGGGAACTTGCACTTTCAGGATGCCGTTTTTTAAGGAGACACATTTTGATTGTCCCGCGCATATTTCACCGACATATTCGGGCCATTTGTCTATGACCATTCGGTCTGCGTAGAGCCGTTGCTTTCCCGATGCGTTGACAAAATTGTAAATTAAATCCTTGAGACTTTGCTCGTTGTTGTTTCGCATAAAAAGTTTTGATTTTGGCAGGCGGCAAAAATACAAAATTATGTGCTGAAGTGTGAATGTGTTGAACTTAATACGTCAGCATTTTGCTACGCTCGGCCGGCTCAAGAGAGAAAACGTCATCGTTGATACGAATGACAAAAACGCCTTTTTGTTTGGCGTATTGGATGGCGTCGCGATCGTAATTGATAGCGGCGACAGCCACATAGATCGTGTTGTCCGCAAATTCCGGGAAAATTTTCTTGAACAAATGCATCTTTTCAAGAAAAGTGTCAATTTTTTTCTTGGTGCAGTGTATCTTGACTTCTACCGCAATTGAGTCAATAGTGTCGCGTAGAAAGAGATCAATTTCCATCTCTTTGTTCAGAACGCTGTTTCGTCCCGCCATCTCTTTCCAACATTTGTCAATTTTAAAACCGTATTCTTTAAACAGCTTTAACGCGGAGGGCTCCATTAGCCCTTCAATGATATGTCCCGATTGCGATACAAAAGTATCATACAAATTATTTATACGTTTGTCGGTTTGTCTCATTTTCCGATCAGTTTCCTTCATGGCTTGCTCAGTTTCTTTTCTTGCTTGTTCAGTTTCTTTTCTCGCTTGTTCAGTTTCTTTTCTTGCTTGTTCGGTTTCTTTCCGCAGTTGTTCGAATTCTTCTCGCCCTTCGCGAGCAATTCGTTGCGTCTCATAAACCAAGTTCATAATCTCTTCAAAAGTGTGGGTTTGTTGTGTGTGATTGATGGTTGTTTCCATTAGATGTTGTTTATATTATTTATAGTTAATTGAGTTTTAAAACGGCTGCAAAAATAATAAAATATTTTAATATAAAAACGTAAAAATGAAAAATTGAGAATTAAAAATTAATAATTGACGGCGTTTTACGTAGATTGATACCACAATATTGAATTGGCACATTGTCGTATTAATTTTTGTATTTTTGCACCCCTTAAAAAATTAAAGTATGGATATTGTAGCAAGTGGCATTCGCCCGACCGGTTTTCTTCATCTTGGTAACTATTTTGGCGCGTTGAGGAATTTTATTAAAATGCAGAATGAAAACAATTGTTTTTTCTTTATTGCAGATTATCATTCACTGACCACACACCCAAATCCCGTGGATTTGCGAACGAATGTCAAGAATGTCCTGATAGACTATATCGCAGCAGGACTTGACCCGGAGAAAGCTACCATCTATGTGCAAAGCGATGTGCCGCAAGTTTGCGAACTCAGTTTGCTGCTTTCCATGAATGTTTATGTCGGAGAACTTCAGCGTGTGGCTTCCTTTAAAGAAAAAGTGCGCCGACAGCCCAATAATGTCAATGCCGGATTGCTCAATTATCCAGTCCTGATGGCTGCTGACATTTTGCTGCACCGTGCCGACAAAGTGCCAGTAGGTAAAGACCAAGAGCAACATTTGGAGATGACTCGTGACTTTGCCCAACGCTTTAACCATATTTACAAACAAGAATATTTCAAATTGCCCGTCGCCTATAATTTTGGTAACGATTTAGTGAAGATTCCTGGTTTGGATGGTTCAACCAAAATGTCAAAATCTGATAATGAGGCATCCTGCATTTTCCTTTCCGATGCTCCAGAAGTAGTTCGCAAGAAAATTATGCGTGCAGTTTCCGATAGTGGTCCTGTTGAACCAGGCCAGCCCAAATCGCAAGCAGTGGAAAATCTGTTTGCCTTGATGAAAGCCGTTTCGGCCTCTGAAACGTTGCAGTTCTTTGAGGAACAGTATCAAACATGCCAGATTCGTTATGGCGATATGAAAAAGCAGTTGGCTGCGGATATGATTACGTTTATGCAGCCCATCTACGAACGTATTTTGGAATTGCGCTCCAAAGATGATTACATCAGCAAGGTCGCCCGCGAGGGTGCTGAAAAAGCCCGCGAAAGTGCGTCTAAAACAGTTCGTGACATACGTGAAATTATTGGATTCAAAGCTCTCTAAATTTTTGACGAATGGCTCTTCTGTCTGAATATCCACTTTGGCTTGTCATTTTTGCCATATTGTTGGGCGTGGGATATGCGCTGTTCCTGTATTATAGAAACAACAATGTGGTTTTTGAAAAGAAATCACGCATTATCATGGCTACGCTGCGCGGGGTGGCTATCACGCTGATCGCTTTTCTCTTGCTCGCACCGATGGTGAAAATGGTAGTGAAGAAATCAGACAAACCGTTGATTTTGGTGGCAATCGATAATAGTGAATCGGTGAAATCCAATAAGGATTCCGCTTATTATAACAAAGAATATTCAGAGCAAGTTCGGAAAATGATTTCCGAATTGGGCGACAAATACGAGGTGAAAACCTACCTTGTAGGCGATGAAGACCATTTGATAGGAGATAAAGAGACGCTTACCATAGATTTTTCCGATAAATCCACCAATCTATCTTCGCTGTTTGATCAGGTGAATATGCTTTATTCCAATCGTAATGTGGGTGCCGTCGTGATGCTTACGGATGGTATTTTCAATACTGGCGCCAGCCCATATTATAAGGCCCAGGGACTAAGTTGCCCGGTTTATACCGTCGGCTTGGGTTGCACGGAACTCAGTAGGGATTTGTTTGTTTCTAACATTGTGCATAATAAACAAGCCCTGAAAGGCAATTTCTTTCCAGTGGAAGTCAAAGTGGCTGCCAATAAATTGTCTGGCAAGTCCGCTGAAGTGACAGTCTATGAAGGCGAATCGGAAATTTACCGTAAATCTCTTTCATTGAGCGGGAATCGCTATTTTGAAACTGTGAAATTTAGTATTGAGGCCAAAAGCAAAGGTATTCACCAATATCGTGTGGAATTGACAGAATTGGAAGGCGAGGTCACCCATAAGAATAATCATAGCAGCTTTTTTGTAGAAGTGGTGGAATCACGAGATAAGGTGGCCATCGTGTACAATTCTCCCCATCCGGATGTGGCTGCAATCAAGGAAGCGTTAGAGCTGACGGACAATTATGATGTGGAGGTGTATTCTATTGCCGATTTTAAAGCGGATGCGGCCAATTACAGTTTGATTGTTTTGCACCAATTGCCATCAAATGCCAATCCCGCCTCTGCCTTGTTGTCGCAAATACGAAAAACAGGAGTATCCGCACTCTATGTGGTGGGACCGCAAACGAACCTTTCTGTGTTTAATACGTTAAATGTAGGAACCACGATAACCCAAACGAAGGCGCTGACAAATAATGCTATGCCGATTTATAATGACAATTTTACTGCCTTTACTTTTTCGGAAGAAGGACGTAAAATGATGTCGTATTATCCTCCTATCAAAACGATATTTGGGACCTATAAAACCAGCGTGTCGGCAAATGTGTTCCTTTATCAGAAAGTGAGCGGCGTGGATACGAAATATCCGTTGGTGGTTTTCAATAACCAGAATGGCACGCGCACGGGTGTGATAACCGGTACGGGCTTTTGGTCATGGAAATTGTATAATTTCCTTCATGCGGAAAATCATGAGGCCTTCAATGAATTAATTGATAAGACGGTGCTGTATTTGGCTGCCAAGGGTGATAAGAGTCAGTTCCGTGTGGAACATCCTGGTGCTTTTGCAGAAAATGCTCCCGTGGAGTTTACTGCAGAACTCTATAATGACAGTTATGAGTTGATTAATGATCCGGATGTGAAAATGGTTATCAAAGGCGGTGGCGACACCACGTATGAGGAACAGTTTTCCAAACAGAACAATGGATATTATCTCAATGTTGGCGAATTACCTGTAGGTAATTATACGTGGACGGCTACCACACAGGTGGGCAGCAAAAAATTAGAAAAAAGCGGACGGTTTACGGTACAGGAAATTATGATGGAAACGGCCAACCTTGTGGCTGATCATGATGTGCTGAAAAACATTTCAAAAGAAACCGGCGGCAAGTTCTTCCAAAAGAACGATATTCAGAAAATTGCCAAGGAAATCAAGCATAATGAGAATATAAAGACTGTCGCTTCCTACCATAAAAAATATACAATGTTGCTGAACTCGCCGTGGTATTTAGCCGCCATTGTTCTCTTTCTTGGCATTGAATGGTTTTTGAGAAAATGGCACGGAGGATACTAAGAAAGTTGTGCGTTTTAAGTAATTATGGAGCCATTTCATTAACCCTTAACCATTAACCCTTAAACACAGAAAACATATATGAAGAGATTTCTTACCATAGTGGCCATAACAATGTTCCTGCTGCCGATGTCGGCACAGCAAATTGCCCTCCTGAAATATAATGGCGGGGGGGATTGGTATGCGAATCCAACATCATTGCCCAATCTGATAAAATTTTGCAACAATAATATGGGCATGTCGTTGGATGCGAAACCTGCCACTGTTGAGGTCGGTAGTGCGGATATTTTCCAATATCCATACGTGCACATGACTGGCCACGGCAATGTCGTATTTAGCGATGCAGAGGCCTACAACTTGCGTATGTATCTGATTTCGGGCGGTTTCCTACATGCGGATGATAATTATGGGTTATCCAATTTTATCCGTAAGGAGATGAAAAAAGTGTTCCCGGAATTGGAATTAGTGGAAGTTCCGTTTAATCATCCGATTTTCCATCAGAAATATAATTTTCCCAATGGTTTGCCTAAAATTCATGAACACGATAATAAGTCGCCGCAGGCATTTGCCCTATTTTGGGAAGGAAGAATGGTTTTCTTATTTACGTATGAGTGCGACTTAGGTGATGGTTGGGAAGATTACGTGGTGCACAAAGATTCAGAGGCTACGCGTACCAAAGCCCTGCAAATGGGAGCCAACATTATACAATATGTGTTTTCCAATTAGGTAAGAATTCTTTGCAAGAGACTTATATCGCCCAAATCAGCAGGCCGCCGCAAATGATGAGGCCGCTGACGATGAGGTCGATAATGCAGAATCCCATAATATCCTTGGCATTAAGTTTGGCAATAGCCAATGCCGGAATCGCCCAAAACGGTTGGATGAGGTTTGTCCATGCGTCGCCCCATGCGATAGCGGTGCCGGTGAGGCCAGGATCAACTCCTAAATTGGCACCGGCAGCAAACATGATGGGTGCTTGGATGGCCCAATGTCCGCCACCAGAGGGCACGAACATGTTCAAGACGGCTGCGCATAAGAATGTTAGTAAGGGATAAGTCGTCGGATTGGAAATGGAAATGCACGCATCACTGATGACGGTTCCGAAGCAGATGCCCGATTGTCCAATTCCCGTGATGATACCCATAATTCCAGCGTAGAACGGAAACTGAAGCAGAATGCCTGCCGCACCTGTGGCTGCTTTGGTAAAGGCGTGAACGTAGGCCAATGGGGTGCCGTGCAATATTATTCCGACAAACAAGAATATCATAATGACGGAGTTCAAATCTAAAGAACCTCCTTTAAAAAACAATTTGATAATCAAGTATCCTAATCCTAAAATGGCAACTAACCAGGCCAACACGCGGCTGTTTTCCATCTTTTCGGCAGGTGTCGTCGATATGGGCATCGGTTGGGGCTCATCTTCAACAAGCAAAGCAGGATCAACGGTAATAGCGCCTTTCTTTGGGTGCATTAATGAGTTTACAACTACGAGTGCTGTGATGACCAAGACGATGATGATGAGGTTGTGCGGATCAAGAATGGTTTGAGAGACCGGTACGGGTTCAACGAGCACGCCATTGGTGGCTTTAGCTAAAGCGTCACCAGGTGTGGCCATTGTGAGCGGAATGGACCCTGAAAGTCCGGCGTGCCAAACGACAAAGCCACTATATGCGGAGGCAATCAGCAAACGATAGTCAACGCCTTGTAATTTACGCGCTATCTCTTTGGCAAAGATGACCACCACAATAAGTCCAAAACCCCAGTTGAGCCAGCATGCTATAGCGGATACCCCCGTGACTAAGGCGATGGCACCGGCAGGTGTTTTGGGTAGTGATGCTAAGGAACTGATGCCTTTTTTTACA
>JAZUEE010000026.1:0-4026 GCA_045639985.1 Bacteroidales bacterium | reverse complement strand
GTTCAGTTTTTGAATGGCCTGTAGCAAATTCGTGGTGTTCAACAATTCCTTGCTTTGTTTGAGAATTTCTTGATAGCCATACATAATATCTTCAGCGGCAGGTCCGGTAACAGCTTCAATTCGGCGCACGCCGGCGGCGATGGCACTTTCAGAGACAATCTTGAATAGTCCGATGTTGCCTGTGGCGGAGGTATGTGTGCCGCCGCACAATTCTACGGAATCGCCAAATTGGATGACGCGTACGAGGTTGCCGTATTTTTCACCAAAGAGAGCGATAGCACCTTTGGCGCGAGCTTCGTCAATAGGAACATCCACATGCTCTTGCAACGGAATGTTTTGGCGCACCAGTCGGTTGACCATCTGTTCGACTTTCACAATTTCTTCGTCCGTGACTTTGGAGAAATGGGAGAAGTCGAAACGCAGACGTTCGGAGGTTACTAAGGATCCCTTTTGCTCCACGTGCGTGCCGAGAACGGAGCGCAATGCGTAATCTAACAAGTGTGTGGCGGAGTGGTTGTTGGCGGTCAGTTGACGTTTTTCAGTGTCTATTTTGGCCGTAAAAATGGATTCCAAATTCTCCGGCAATTTGTTGGCGTGATGGATGGTGAGGTTGTTCTCTTTCGTGGTGTTGTAGATAGCCACAGATTCGTTGATGCTTTCCAAAACGCCGGTGTCGCCCACTTGGCCGCCCGATTCTGCGTAGAATGGGGTTCTGTCTAAAACAATCTGATAGAACGTTTTGTTCTTGGCGGTGACTTTTCTGTACTTCACGATTTTGCTTTCGCATGTGTTTTCATGATATCCCACAAACTGTGTCGGTGTATTTTGAGCAATCAATTCCACCCAGTCGTCATTGGTGACGGCGGCTGCAGCACGCGAACGTTCTTTCTGCATTTGCAGACCGTGTTGGAAACCTTCCATATCCACGGTGAGGTTTTTTTCAGAAGCCAACAGCTGAGTAAGGTCGATGGGGAAACCGTAGGTGTCGAAAAGTTCAAAGGCGAAATCTCCATCAATGACGGTTTTGCCCTGCAGTTTGGAACAGTAGTTTTCGAACTTCATAATACCGGAGTCCAGCGTCTTGAGGAAGGAACTTTCTTCTTCTTGGATAACCTTTTCGATAAGGATCTGTTGCGCTTTCAATTCGGGGAATTGATGGCCCATTTGAGCCACGAGGTCATTGACCAAGCTAAAGAGGAATGGCTCTTTGAAGCCCAAGAAAGTGAAACCGTAGCGAATACCGCGGCGTAAGATACGGCGAATGACGTAGCCGGCTCCCGTGTTAGAGGGCAGTTGTCCGTCAGCGATGGCGAATGTGACGGCACGCAAGTGGTCGGCTACCACACGCAAAGCAACGTCTGTGTCGCGTTGTTCGCCGTATTTAACATTGGCTTTTTGTGCAATCTTTTGGATGATGGGTTGGAAAACGTCCGTGTCGTAATTGGACTTCTTATTTTGAACCGCCATGCAGAGGCGCTCAAAGCCCATACCGGTATCTACATGTTTGTTTGCCAATGGTTTGAGCTCTCCAGAAGCAATGCGGTTGTACTGCATAAACACGAGGTTCCAAATTTCAATCACTAACGGATTGTCTTTGTTGACAAGGTCGCGGCCGGAAATTTTGGCGCGTTCGGAATCGTCACGAAGGTCAATGTGGATTTCGGAGCAGGGACCGCAGGGACCGGTGTCGCCCATTTCCCAGAAATTATCCTTTTTGTTTCCTTTTAAAATTCTGTCTTCAGGTAGATGCTCTTTCCAGAAATCGTATGCCTCTTGGTCGAAGGCGGTGCCGTCTTTTTCATCACCTTGGAAAACGGTGGCATAAAGGCGGTCTTTGTCAAGATGCATGATTTCGGTTAAAAATTCCCAACCGTAGGCAATGGCTTCTTTCTTGAAGTAGTCGCCGAAAGACCAGTTGCCGAGCATTTCGAACATGGTGTGGTGATAGGTGTCGCGGCCAACTTCTTCGAGGTCGTTGTGTTTGCCAGACACGCGCAAACATTTTTGGGAGTCTGCCACGCGAGGATGTTCGGCTTTGTTGTTGCCTAAAAATATATCCTTGAACTGATTCATACCAGCATTGGTAAACATCAGGGTAGGGTCGTTTTTAATCACCATCGGGGCGGATGGTACGATAAAATGCTCTTTGGATTGGAAAAACTTTAAGAAAGCGTCACGAATTTCTGTTGAGGTCATACTATATTAATTTAAAAGGCGGCAAAAATACAAAATTAATGTGCTAATTTTATCTTTAACCTTTTACCTTTTATTCTTCAAAAATTAACTATTAACAGTTAAAAATTCTAAATTATGGGATATTTAAGGAGGTGTGCATTCTTTTGAAACCTGAAACTTCAGTGGTGATATGGTTCGCCATGCAAGATAGTGAATGCCCGATAGAGTTGTTCGGCGAAGATGAGGCGAGTCATGATGTGCGGGAAGGTCAGTTGCGACAAGGCAATCTGAGCGTTCTGGCGGGCATACACGGCGTCAGAAAATCCATACGCGCCACCGATGACGAACACTAAGGTCTTTAGCCCGTTGTTGGCCTGCTGCTGGATGAACTGTGCGAACTTCTTGGAGGTAAACTCCTTGCCGCGTTCGTCTAAAAGCACGACATAGTCGCCCGGCTCAATTTTCTTGAGAATGAGCTCGCCCTCTTTTTTCTTCTGTTCGTCTTGAGACAAGGCTTTCGTATTTTTCAAATACGGAATGGCAATGGGCTCATAAACCGTGTAGAATTTCACTTTCTGCGTATATTGCTGAATAGCGGTATCGAACACATCGCCATCGGTTTTGCCAATCCAAATCAACTTTATTTTCATAAAAAAGAATTAAGGTACAAATGTACTTATTTCACGAACTCAATCTCAAAAATCTCCCCCAAATCGTTGAAAAGTTGTTCCAGATAGGCGGTAAGTTTTTGCGATAGCGAACCCACGCGCTCTTCCCATACGCTGAAAGGTACATCGAGGTTGTCGGAGACAATCTTGAAGGAGTAGTACGGAATGTCATACATGTCGGCAACCGTAAATAGTGCGGACGACTCCATGTCAAAGCACTGTGAACGGGCTTTGAGCGTGTCCAAATAGGCAGTATTGAAGACTTCTGGTGCAACAAAGCAATCAGAGGAATATAGCGTGGCAAGGGGAAGTTCCTTTGCAATTGGAATATCGAAATGTTGCGGGCGCATCTGAAAGTCATTGAATATCGTGCCTGCGGTAATAATCTCATTCACGCTGATAATCGTATTGACGGGAAACTTGGGCGAGCCCACGGTGCCGGCATTGACGATGACGAGCTCTTCACCCTGGTGCTTGCGCGCGAATGTGAGCATTGTGCGTGTGGCATTTTCTCGACCAATACCTGTAAAATGGAAACGGTCAGCCCAATTGCCTACTTCTTGCGGTATGGCGGCAAACAGCGCTATTCTCAACTTGGGTTTCTTATGGCGTTGTAAGCCATTCGAATATTCATCCTGCGCCGGAGTGGTCAAAACGGTGTAATCATTTGGGCCAAATAATTCTTTCATTGCTCCATCTTGGGCAAAAGCAAACACGTTAGTTAAAAGAATGATACAAAAGGCAAGTAGTAATTTCCTCATCTTCATATTATTTTTTGATTGATTTTTACAGGGCGCAAAAATACGAAAGAATTTGGGAGCTGTTGTATTTAAAAAAGATATAGACTATCCAAAATTTTATTTCAAAAAATTGAAAATTTCACGATTGAATTGTTCAAAGATAATACGGTAAAATCGGATTTTTTGTGTACGTTTGCCGCCCTTAAAAAAATTGTATGAAGAAAATACTTACTATAGTGGGAATGATAGTGCTATGCACAACTTTTTCATTCGCTCAAAATACTATTATTAAAGGATTTACGTATGACGATGCCAATGGCGAAAATCTTCCGTATTGTACGGTTCAATTGATAGGAACTTCGTATGGTGCGCTTTCCGATGCCAAAGGTGCTTTCATTATGAATAAGATTCCGAAAGGAACCTATGTAGTAAGAGTTTCCTAC
>JAZUEE010000025.1:0-2760 GCA_045639985.1 Bacteroidales bacterium | reverse complement strand
CTCAAAGAACTGAAACCCAGCAAGTTTGAAGATCTGATTGCTATGAATGCGTTATACAGGCCCGGACCCATGGACTACATTCCGCAATTTATCCGCCGCAAACACGGTACGGAGGAAATCAAATACGACATCCCCATCATGGAGAAGTATTTGAAAGACACCTATGGCATTACGGTGTATCAGGAACAAGTGATGCTTCTATCCCGACTATTAGCCAACTTCACGCGAGGCGAATCGGACACCCTGCGTAAGGCAATGGGAAAAAAGCAGCGCGACAAGCTGGACCACATGAAACCCAAGTTCATCGAACAGGGAAAGGCCAATGGACATGACCCGCAAGTATTAGAGAAAATTTGGGCCGATTGGGAAAAATTCGCATCCTACGCCTTCAATAAATCTCATGCCACCTGCTATTCCTGGGTGGCTTATCAAACGGCCTATCTAAAAGCCCACTATCGCGCCGAATTCATGGCCGCCAACTTAACCAACAACATCAACGATATTGAAACCATCAGTGTTTATATTGAAGATGCTTTGAAAAAAGACATCCGTGTGCTTGGCCCGGATATCAATGAATCCGACCAGACATTCACGGTAAACCAAGATGGAAATATTCGTTTCGGACTGGCCGCACTCAAGGGTGTTGGAAACAGCGCTGCCAACAGCATCGTTGCAGAACGTGAAGCCAACGGACCATACAAGGATATTTTCGACTTCGTTTCGCGAGTTGATCTGCGCAGCTGCAACAAACGTTGTATTGAAACCTTAGCAAAAGGTGGCGCCTTCGACTGCTTCCCCAACGTACATCGGGCTCAATTCTTCTATTCAGAAAAAGAAGGTGTGACATTCACAGACAAACTCATCAGCTACGTTTCCAAAACACAAAATGTTAACGCTTCACAAACATCCATATTCGATATGGATGAAGCGGTAGCTGAAGATGTCACCCTGCCACTCCCCCAGTGCGAACCATGGGGCAATTACGAACAAATCAAAAATGAAAAAGAAGTTGCCGGATTCTATATATCCGGTCATCCGTTGGATGAATTCAAACCCATCATGGAGAACTTCACGTCTGTCAATCTGTCTCAAGTGTCCAATGACGAATACATGAAAAAATATCATATTTCGGGTAAGCCATTTGCTTTTGTCGCCATTGTGATTGACGCCGTCAACAAAGTGACAAGAACGAATCGGGAATTTGGGACTATCACTTTGGAAGACTATGACGGCTCGTGGCAATGGACCATATTCGGTGAAGAATATTCCAAATTCAAGCATTTCTTTGAAAAAGGGAAGCGCCTGTACATCCAAGCCCACCTTGCTGTAAAAAGATGGAAAGATAAAATCACAGGGGAAGAAACCGTACGAACCGATATCATTCCAATGCAAATTCATTTTCTGGAAGAGGCCTACGAAAAACTCTGCTCAGAAGTCACGTTGGAAATGAGCATTCGGGACGTCAACCCTACAACAGCCACCTATTTGAAAAAAATAATCGAGGAGAACAAAGGCGACGTTCCCTTCAACCTTCGAATCTTTGAACGTGGTGATGTGTTTTATTCCGACTTTTTCAATTTTTCCACCAAAATCAATCCGGAGGAATTTATTAAGACAACAAAGAAAGAGGATCCTCCATTCTATTTTAAAATCAAAATGAGTTAACCATGAAAAGAATCATCTTTATTCTACAGCTAATTTGTCTTTTGACACTGTCCGCTTTCGCACAAAAAGCCAAGGTGTACTATTATATTATTAATGACAACATCGCAAAGCCGGCCTTGAGGATGACGGAAAAAGCCGTTCAGGAGGCCCAAAACCAACATGCAGATTTCATCTTGTTGGAATTAAATACTTTTGGAGGAGAATTAGAAGCTGCGGATAAAATCAGGACCCTGCTGCTAAATTCTCCGATGCCCACGTTGGTATTCATCAACAACAATGCGGCCTCTGCCGGAGCGTTGATATCAATTGCATGCGACAGCATCTATATGGCCCCGGGATCATCTTTGGGTGCGGCCTCCGTGGTCAATCAAAATGGTGAAATCATGCCCGACAAGTATCAATCCTACATGCGTTCGCTGATGCGTGCTACCGCTGAGAAAAACGGAAGAGACCCCGATGTCGCACAGGCAATGGTGGATCCCGACGTGGTTGTTTCCGGCATAAGCGACAGCGGAAAAGTGCTGACCTTTACAACGGAAGAGGCCATTCAAAACGGATTTTGCGAAGGTTCCACGCAAGACCGCGCTGCCGTATTGCGAGCCGCCCATATTGACGACTACGAAATTGTTGAACAAAAGCTATCCTGGATTGACAAATTCATCAATTTCCTCGTAAACCCAGCCGTAAGTGGAATTTTGATTATGTGCATCATCGGCGGACTTTATTTCGAATTTCAAGCACCCGGACTCGGCCTGCCAATTGTCATCGCCATAATCGCCGCCTTGCTGTTTTTCGCACCGCACTATTTGGAAGGTCTGGCCGCCCATTGGGAAATCCTATTGTTTCTGGCTGGTATAATCCTCCTCATGCTCGAAATATTCGTCATCCCGGGATTCGGTATCGCCGGAATATCCGGAATCGTACTTATCTTTACCTCACTGGTTTTGACCATGGTGTTCAACATCGGATTCCATTTCAACTTTGACCCCAATATTGATACGGCCACCCAAATCGGGAAAAGCACCCTGATTGTGGTCGTCAGTGTCGTTGCCGGATTCTTCCTAAGTCGGATCGTAGCCATGTCGTTCTGTGAGC
>JAZUEE010000024.1:0-1896 GCA_045639985.1 Bacteroidales bacterium | reverse complement strand
AACCTTCCAAATACTGAACTCATTGACACATTGCCATATAGCCGTATCACCCTTTGATTATTAACTTTAAATTTTAATATTATGAAAAAGCACTTTACCCTTATTTTCACGTTATTCCTACTTCTCCTCCAAATTTCCGCCTCCGCCCAAGGCGAGTGGAAGTGGGCGCACTGCTGGAGCGGCGGTGACGGCTCCTATGGTGATTATTTCAACAACATTACAAACACCGCTTTTGATGAGGAAGGGAACATTTACGTTTATGGCACTATGGGCGGAAATCCGACCATTGACGGAATGACGTTCCAATTTACCCAAGCCGGTTCGGTACTCGGTAAAAACGATAAGACTATTCTGTTGGCCAAATTCGACACTTTGGGCAATATGCTGTGGTACAAGGTGGTGAAAAACAGCACTCATCTTTCCTTTCCTCTATGGTTGGAAGTCCGAAATGACAAAGTCTATATTGCTGGAAACAGCGATTTTACTGGTGACGCCCAAAATTCTTGGATATATTATATGGATACCCTGGTGTATAAATATCAATGCAGCAGCATTCCTGTTGAGCAGCAGCATCATCCATTCAAACCAGGGTACAAATGGACTTTTTTCGCCCAGTTAGACTTGGATGGGAATCTGATAGAAGACCATTTCGTAGAGGCAATAACAAGGTGGCATTTCTGGACGGGGACAGACACTATCAGACCAAGAAATTATCTGTGCGAAAACTACATATCACCAGTTCACATCTGTGATGACGGGAGTATATGCGTATTTACAACTATAGAATATAACGATAAAGAGGAATATCCTTACACCATCGTTGTGGATGAAGACACCAATAAGACGTATGACTTGTATTTCCCGGGAAGCTCATCGCAAACAAGCACTATTTGGAATTTCATAATGTTCAAATTCACTCCGAACTGGGAATTGGATTTTGCGAAACTGCTGGTTGACCACGCCGATGGCATTGCCCCATTGATAATAGAAGAAACATCAGATACGATTAGGGACTGCTTCCTCCCATTTTTTTATGGAATGACGTTTGATGATGAAGATAACATGTATTTAACGGGGCGTATCAGTTTGGAACAATGCTTGCCTGGATTGGGAGGAGAATTAAACGACTATCCCGTCCATATCTGGTGGGATGATATTCATTACACAACCATGGACGATATATCTTCGGCAGAACAATGTCCTTTCATACTGAAATACAATCCTATGGGAAATCTGCTATGGAACAACCAATCCCATACGTTGGTCCAAAATGGTGCAACGGATATAGCGAGAGTGGATTTCTGGCAAAGCACGTTTGACGACAATTCGATATACGTATTAGGTGATGCCGGATACTATAATAACAGTCACATATACTTTGACAACCCTCAGCAAACGCTTGTGCAAAACAATGCCGATTCGACAGGAGGAATCTCATTTTTCGTACGGTATAATGCTGCGACAGGGGAATATCAGAGTCACGGCACCATACCTTTCCCAAAAGTAAGAGTTACCAGAAAACCGGCAATTATTAACGACAGGGTCTTGGCCATAACATGGAAAGATTATCACAGAGAGCTTTTTCTTACAACCTGGCGAAAGGACGGAACTTTTATCGAGAACAAAAAAATATCAGACAATTCAAATGTCACGTACAAGTCGTACGGTATCCATAAAAAGGATGATACGCATCTTGCAGTGTTGTTGCAAGCGACAGGTCCGCAATCGTTAGGTGATATCTATCTAAACTGTCCATCAAACCTCTCCAGCGCCGTCGTGGCATATTATTACGACCCGAGTCTTGCGGAGCCGTTGCCGGAAGACACCACGGGCATTGCAGACCGTGGAAGTCTTAGCCGTGCGGTGGTGCGCGCGTACCCCAATCCCACCACGGAC
>JAZUEE010000023.1:0-4023 GCA_045639985.1 Bacteroidales bacterium | reverse complement strand
AATAAAATGGTAGGTAATCGTTTCTTGTTTGCATATATAAATCGGGAAAGCATAAGGAAGCAAGCAGCAGAAAGAATGACAGGAGCAAGCGGACATCGTAGAGTTCCTATTGAGTTTTATGAAGACTTAGAAATTCCTGTTCCATCAATTGAAGACCAACAAGAAATAGTAAAGCAGATAGAAACCTACGAAGCCGCCATTGCCGAAGCAAAGGCTGTAATGGATAGCTGCGCTGCGAGAAAGAAGAGGGTGTTGGAGAAGTGGCTGAGGTAAGTGAAAAAAGAAATAACCCAGGAATCTCATTTTGCAGCAGTTGCTGGGGTGGGGGGAGATGGTGAAATAAATATATATTACGAATAAAAATTACAAATATAAATATAATGAATAGTTTGAGCGATATTCGAGTTGAAGAAATGAATACAATCATTAATGAATACCTTACTGCCATAAGTAGCATAGGTGATTCGTTTGGGGATATATGTGGCTATTTAACTAACAAAAATGCTAAGGCAAATCAATGTTTGGGTGATTTTATTAAAAAAGAAAACATTAATTCGGAAGAAGATTTGCTTAGGAAATTTGCGGAAAATCCACAGAATATTAAGAAATGGAAAGTGTTGAATAAAAATATTCAAAGATCAGAACATGCTTTAAAAATTTTCCCAGAAAGTTTATTTGTTTCTTTAGTGTCTCAGTTTGATGTTCTAATAGCTCAACTAATAAAATATATATACAAGATAGCACCAAAAAAACTATTTGAATCCGAAGCAACTATTCCGATTCGGGATTTATTTATCGAGGACAGTGTTGAGATTATAAAGGAAAGATATATTAATGGCAAGGTGGAAACAGTTTTGAGGAAATCTCATTCGGAACAAATTAAAGATATTAGTAAAATGATAGACAATACACCTTTGGATAAATGTTCTTTTTGGAGTGATTTCATTGAAATAACGCAACGCAGAAATTTATTTGTTCATTGTAAAGGTATCGTTTCAGAACAATATATTGATGAATGTAAAAAAGCATCGTGTACAATTAACACTAAAGTTGGAGATATTTTAAGTGTTGACAAGGAATATTTCTCGAAGGCATATTTTGTACTATTTTGTATTGGCGTTATGCTTTCTCAGGTTGTTGTTAGAAAACTTTTAGAGACATCTCTTATAGGTGAAATTGACACAATACTAAATAATGTTATCTATGAATCTATAAGTGAAAAAAAATATGATATAGCAATAGAGCTATCAAACTTTGCTTTATGTAAAACAACTTGCCATTGTTCCAGATTAGACGAGGTATATTTTGTATTAAATTATGCACAAGCATATAAATGGCAGGGCAATAAAGAAAAATGTGACGAAATTTTAGCTGGATTTGATTTCAGTGCTATGAAGGATGATATTCTTATTGCCAAATATGCATTGGAAGATGATGTCACAAATGTGGTCAGATTAATGAAAAAAATTGGAGCAAATAGTGAAATAATGTGTGATGAAGCATATGCTACATGGGAAATCTTTAAAGATATGCGTAATAATGTGGATTTTCAAAGAACATATCAGGACATTTTCGGGAAACCATTATATGAAGATTCAATAAAAAGCAAGGATGATGATTTGGGTAAATCATTGCAGGCCGTTCTTGAAGAGATGGCAAAAGTGACAACAGATTTAGTAAAAGCACAGAAAAAGCAATACAACTATGACAAATAGTAACAATGAATGATTAAGAAGGAAGAAATATGAAAGTATAAGAAATTTAGTGAAGGGGAAAGACACTTTCGATATAGAAAAGTTTGCCAACGAAGTCATCGAACAGCCCGAAGTAATTGAAAAATTCCATCAGTACAAACGCGAATACGAAGAGGAAAGCCAAATCGCCATTGACGACTATTTTACCATTTCCGAATCGGCACGCAAGAAGCAACAACGCAGCTACAAGCGTGTCATCCGATTAGACCAGAAAATCCAAATCGTCATCGACGGCAACCGCGAGAACGCAGTTAGGTCTTTAAATAAAAATTCTTTCCAATTCATTAGAATGTTGGAAAGAATTGGAAAGGGAAAAGAAAACAAACCATTGTACATTGATAAATTGTAAATCAAAATGAAAACTTCCATCCGCTTTTACAACGACCATGAAGTGCGTGCCATTTGGGACGAGGAGAAGAATCAATGGTTCTTCTCGGCTGTAGATATTGTGTTCGCCATCACCGAAAGTCCCAATCCCCGCAAATACTGGAGCGTGTTGAAAACGCGTCTCAAGAAAGCCGGAAACGAGTTGACTACATTTTGTAGTCAACTGAAACTGACGGCTGCCGACGGCAAAAAATATGCAACCGATTGTTTCCCTCAAAACAAGATTGAGGATTTGGTGAAAGCCATTCCCAATAAGAATGCAGCCGATTTCCTGGATTGGTTCACCTACAGCGACAACACCATCGACGGAAAGAGCAAGAAAAAAGCATACGAGTTTATCGAAAGCAACCTGTTGGAAGATAAGGATGTAGGTACGACCAAAGGTCTGCAACAAATACACGCTTTCCTGTTTGGTGGTTTGTACGACTTTGCGGGACAAATACGCACCAAGACCATCTCGAAAGGCGGCTTCACCTTTTGCCTTGCCCAATATTTGGAACAAGCACTTTCAACCATCGACAAAATGCCTGAAAACACTTTCGATGAAATTGTGGACAAATATGTGGAAATGAACGTGGCGCATCCATTTATGGAGGGCAACGGCCGCAGTACCCGCATCTGGCTCGATATGATTCTGAAAAAACGGCTGAAGAAATGCGTGGATTGGAGCAAAATCAACAAGAACGACTATCTGCAAGCCATGGAAAAAAGCGCTGCCGACAGCACGGCAATAAAAAACCTGCTTATTGGTGCCTTGACCGACAAGATAGATGACCGAGAACTCTTTATGAAAGGTATTGATTATTCATATTATTACGAAGAAAATTGACAATGAGTAAACTTTCCGAACTGAAACCTGTGGAGCAACAGGTTACGCAATGGCTCAGCCGGATGGGCTGGGAACTACGCACGCCCGAAGGGATGAATAAATCATTATTTTTGCAAAGCAAACCATTGTACATTGAAAATTGAAGCAAAAATTTTCTTTCCAATCACTAACAGGAAATATAACTCGAATATCAACGTTACAATATAAAGACTAATCTGAAAAAGAAATTTTCGACTGGCTTGGTCAGAAAGTGGAAAGTCGGGGAAAAACGTTTTTTTGTACATTGATCGTTAGTTGTCAAATATTTAAAATACTTAACTTACAATAAATGAACATCATCATTGCTGGAGATGGCGAAGTGGGGTTTCACCTTGCTAAATCGTTGACGGAACTGGATCATAGTATTACCGTTGTGGATCCTCATTCGGAATTGCTGCAGCGCCTCGAGTCGGAAACGGACCTGTTGACTATTGCGGGGGATTCGACTTCGCCACAGGTGCTGAAAGATGCCGATGTGGCCAACTGCGACTTGTTTCTGTCGGTCTTGCACGACGAATCCATCAATTTGATTACTTGCATTCTCGCCAAGAAACTAAAGGCGAAGCGTACGGTGGCGCGTATTACCAATGCAGAACTGCTGCAACCCAACCATCGCGACATGTTCCGCGATTTGGGCGTGGATGAGTTGGTGTGTCCGGAACGTATTGCCGCTAAGGAGATTACGAATCTGTTGAACCATACTGTTGCTACGGAGTTTTTCGATTTCTCGGGCGGACTGCTCACCATGTATCTGCTGCGCCTCGAAGATGGCTCTCCCGTGGTGGGTAAGAGCGTGGAGGATTTGACGCATGTCTATCGCACCATGCAGGCGCGAGTCGTCGCCGTGTTGCGTTCGGGCGAGACCTATATCCCGCATAGCGATTTTGTGTTCAATGCCGGCGACCTTGCCTATGTGATTAGCAAGCCGAATCAACTGGATGTTATCAAAGAGGTTACGGGAAAGCGCGAGGTGGCCATCAAGAACGTGATGATTGCTGGCGGTGGACGCATAGG
>JAZUEE010000022.1:0-11838 GCA_045639985.1 Bacteroidales bacterium | reverse complement strand
ACGAAATAATTAAAAAATTAAGAAATGAAGATGTGAAATTGTTAAGCAAACACTCTTCCTTGTAAATTATTAATTGTAAATTGTTCATGCGTAGTTTCGGAAGCGATAACCACTCGGGCATCCATCCCGACATCTTGAAGGCCATCGAGGAGGCCAACAAAGATCACCAATTAGCATACGGTGACGACATTTATACGGCAGAGGCCTGCCAATTGCTTAAAGAGACATTCGGACCTATGGCAGAGCCTTACTTTGTTTTCAATGGTACAGGTGCCAACATCGTGGCTTTGCGTGCTTGCGTGCAATCGTACAACTCCATACTTTGCGCCAAAACCGCCCATATCGCCGTGGATGAATGCGGCGCGCCGGAGTTTATGACAGGTGCCGCCCTTCGCGAAATAGACACGCCCGACGGCAAACTCACGCCCGAACTGATTGCGCCACGCCTCATCAACTGGGGTTTTGAGCATCATTCGCAACCCAAAGTCGTCTATATCTCACAATGCACCGAGTTGGGCACACTTTATACCTGCGAGGAAATCAAAGCCATTGCCGACTATGTGCACCAATTCGGCATGTACCTGCATTTGGACGGTGCGCGCATTTCCAACGCCGCCGTGGCCTTAGGCAAAAGTTTCAAGGAAATGACCGTTGACTGCGGAGTGGATATTATGAGTTTCGGCGGTACCAAAAACGGTATGCTGATGTGCGAAGCCGTTATCGCATTCCGCCCCGAATTGGCAGAGAATCTCAAATACATTCGCAAGCAGAGTGCCCAACTATATTCCAAAATGCGCTACGTCAGCTGCCAACTGCTCCCTTACTTACGTAATGGCATTTGGCAACAGAATGCTGAGAACGCCAACAGAATGGCTCAACTTCTCCGCCAAAAAATTGAGGATGCCGGCTACCACACCTTCACCCAAAAGACACAAGCCAACATTTTACTTTTCAAACTGCCCAAAGAAATCTCCGATAAATTGTTGGAAAACAATTTTTTCTACATCTGGGAAGAGGTCGAAAACGAAGTGCGCTTGGTGACCGCTTGGGATACAACCGAAGAGGATGTAGAGAACTTTGCCAGACAGTTGAGAAATATTTAGTTTCAGATGGGTACACTGAAAGAATAAATATTTTGAGATTCTGTGTGGAAACGCACAAAAACATTTTGAGATTCCACATAAAAATGTGCAAAAACATTTTGAGATTCCGATTTCTTTTGTAATTTTGCAACTCAAAAATCAATTGCTATGTCAGAGACCCCAAGGATATTCAAAAGGAAGATTTATCAGCAAATGCTGGATTGGAAAAACTCCAAGAATGGAAGTACGGCGTTGCTCATAAAAGGAGCGCGGCGCGTGGGAAAATCAACTATAGCACAGCAATTTGCCCAACACGAGTACGACTCCTACATTGTCGTTGATTTCGCCAATGCTCCCAAAGCAGTGTGGGAGGCCGTTGAAAACATTGCAGACCTCGATGATTTCTTTATGAAACTCCAATTCGCCTATAATACGACGCTTGTTCCTCGGAAATCCGTGGTGATTTTTGATGAAATCCAAAAAGCACCACTTGTGCGGCAAGCCATTAAATATATGGTTGCTGATCGTCGTTATGACTTTATTGAGACAGGTTCGTTATTGTCCATCAAGAAAAACGTGAAGAATATAACCATTCCCAGCGAGGAAACTCGTATCACAATGTATCCAATGGATTATGAGGAGTTTAGATGGGCTTTGGGCGATACGGCGACGGTGCCTTTGCTGAAATCGTCATTTGATTTACGTAAAGGTATCGGAGAGCAGACGTGCGCTGATCAAATGCGTAAATTTCGATTATATATGCTGGTAGGGGGAATGCCTCAGGCCGTAAATACTTATTTGGATACCAACAATTTAAGCGAAGTTGATCAAACCAAGCGTGAGATTATTGAACTTTATTCGGATGATTTTCGCAAGATTGATCCGACTGGAAGAGCAGGGCGTTTGTTCCGGGCAATTCCTTCTGAACTTGCAAAAAACAGTTCCCGCTATCAAATATCCAGCGTGCTTGGCAGCTCGTTACAAGCAGAGGGAAAAGAAGAGCTGTTGGAAGATATGGAAGACAGCCTGACCGTGAATTTTGCCTATCACGCCAATGACCCTTCCGTTGGGCTTTCTCTACATTTGGACAAAAGTGCATACAAAATGTTCGTTTGCGATACCGGTTTGTTTATTACGCTTGCTTTTTGGGACAAATCTATTACGGAAAATGTAATCTATCAAAAATTGCTTTCCAATAAACTCAGTGCCGACCTTGGCTATGTTTATGAAAATGTTGTGGCACAAATGCTGAAAGCAGCTGGAAATGAGTTGTTTTACTATACTTGGCCCACGCCAAGCGGCAAACACAACTACGAAGTGGATTTTATTCTTTCGAGAGGCCAAAAACTATGGCCAGTAGAGGTCAAATCGTCAGGATATGCCAACCATAAATCGCTTGATGAGTTTTGCAGAAAATATTCCCAATGGGTTTCAGAAAGAATACTTATATACACAAAGGATTTGCGAAAAGATCAGGAGACACTGCTGCTTCCCGCATTTATGACACCGTTCTTATAATCTACAATCACTCTACCCACGTGTCGTGCGCCTCTACGAAAGTCCACTTCCCATCCCGTTTCTCCATAATGGCATAGCCGCCGCTATAGACAATGCGATAGTGGATGACAGCCCTTTGCAACTGCTCATCAAAAACAATACCGTAAGCCTTTGGGTAGGTTTCGTATTGCCAATAACCGCCCCAATGACCGTAGAAGATGTGTGCCTTGCGGTTGATGAAAGCCTCCCGTTTCTTACTTTCACCTATGGAGAAGGCTGGTTGCATGATATCATGTTCTCCCAAATCAACATGCTCGTCCTTTAAAAAGGAAGTCAACATTTTTTCGTATTCGTCCGTAAGATAAACTATTTTTTTGCCTTCAAAAGAGACCGGGGGACGAAAAGTAATGGCGGAATCAATGTTTCTGATTTCTACAGGGATGGACCAGAAACAGGGACTTGTCTCTCGAAAAGGGTTGAAGAATCCACACAGATAATCCGGTTTCCGAAAATCTCTTTCTTTTTGATCGTCGTCCAGTTCCAAATAGTTTTCCAAATCTTCCTTTCCATAATGCTGCTTGTAGTATTCTACTGTTAAGGAATCAAGATCGTGGAATGTATAGATAATATGGTCCGTAACACTGATGTACTCCAACTTCCCTTGAACAATAAAATAGGGATTGTCTTGGTACATCTCTCTATGGTTGAAAGTGGCCATATTGAGTGGCTGATAAAAGGCGGCATAGACTTTGTGCGCTTCAGCCACATATTCGTTAGGAGCATCTTTTTCGTTGGAACCCACAGTCTTCGACCAATTGTCGAAAAAACGTTCCAGTTTTTTATCAGATTTTTTCTGATACGCAGTGTCCAGCAGTGCGGCATTTTGTTGTAGAGACGGAGCATCATCCTTCTGTGCACCGGCAGTCCAAATGCCGGCGAAGAGAAGGAGAGACATCATTGTTATAATGGTTCTATTCATTGTTTGTTATTTTAAGAAATCAGGCATTGTCCATCAATTTATCGTTATTCATTCTCAAAGCACACGCTGCCATCTTGCAAGGACAGCGTATGTCCTTCAAATGTCCACTCCCACGCTGCGAAACGTTCATTTCTAACAGGTTCTTTCCCTACAATATGGGTAAAATAAGCTTTCAAATCTTCGTATAAAGCGGACTTGAAAGAGATTGTTCTCCAAAGTTGAAGAGCCTTAGCAATGTAATAATTGGGTTTATGAAGAGTGATTCTGAATTCATCAACAATAGAATCCTTTCTATCAAAATAATAACACGTTTCCACCACTAAAGAAGTATCAACCAATTTAAAATATCGGATTTTCATATAATCTTCATCAGGTTGTCTTTTGGGATCATAACGTTCTTCTTCATACACATTTTTCAATAAAGTAGAAGGCGTTCCTCCGAGCAGCCTCTCCATGGAATCTACAGTTGAAAGCGCAAGGTTATCCATATTTGCTAACAGAAATTCCACCAGAGGTTTCACATTATCCTTGCCTGAAAATTGCAAGGTGTCCTGATTGTGGATCAGATAGTGAATGGAAATCGTAGTATCTACCATATCTACCAAGCCGTAAGTCCAGGGATCCACTTTGAATTGCATCAGGAATTGGTTTGGAGCAATATTTCTGCCTCTATGGGGATGAGACCAGGAGAAAAAATTGTAGTTTCCGGGTATATCCGTGATTTTAATCAATTTACCGTCCTCTATTGTGGAAATGAAAGTTTTCTCTTTGTTAGTGACAGTCCAAAAATACAATTGACCATCTAAAGAAATCATATTAGAAAAAACAGTGTCATAGATTCTATCCGACCACCCGTAAATTTCAGAGTCGTCTTCTCGGCCCTGAATGAGATATACCGGATCTGCCATCCCAATAGATTTTTCATTTCCACTGGTATAAGAATCTTTTCCTGCAGGATTTAAGATTTGTAATATATCTCCAACATCTTTTACAAAATTGTGTTTCAAGGAATCGACGCAAAGCAACCCTTTGGTAGGATCTTTCCATTGATGCAAACCATGTTTCAAACAGTAATAAATTCCCTGACAAGGTACTATGCGTGTTGAATAACTTTGGAATAAATATTGATTTTGGGAATGCTTGTCAATGAACCAGGTATAAGCCCCCCATTCTCCAAAGTCTTTATAAGCAACCTGATAGTCAGCATCTTCATAAATCACATCTGAGATGTGGTCAGTGGGTTCCCACTTCCACTTGTCATAATTAAAGCGGTAATGTATTTGTTCATATTCCCAATAAGGTTTGATATATAAGGTGTCATTTCGTGCAAACAAGTCAAAATAAGAATCCCCATCAAAATCCGAGGGCATGGGCACTTTTTTTAGGGTTTTGCCATCCAATGAGATAGCCAGCAAATGATTTTTCCGACCTACATTGGTTGTATTTAGTTCGGTTTGCCGAAAACAGCAAAAGTAGAAGTCACGACATTTGGCAGAGCGTTGCATCTCAAATCTGCAGGTAGCGGTAACATAATCATTGGCATCTATCCAAATGGTATCCACCTTCACAGTAAAATTCGGAACATCTGCTTTATTTTGCGCACCGGCAGTCCAAATGCTGGCAAAAAGCAGGAGAGAAAATAAAGGAAGAATGATTTTTTTCATGATATCGTTTCGATAATGCGGGGCAAAGATACTATTTTATCCCAAAGAGAGAGATTGTCTCTATTATTTATAATACTTCTCAATCCCGCCATACCCCATAATCAGTTTGTTCTCCTTGGTTTTGCGGATGAAGTTGGCCAGGCGTTTCTGGAACTCCTCGGGGCGGTGGTGTGCTGCATCGATGTAGGCGATGCGGATGCGTTGGTAGGAGGCGGTAAATTGGTTGAAATGCGCCCACGCTTCGGGGTCTTTGCGGATTTTCGACAGGATGTCTTCCGGGAAAACGTAGGGATCTTGGATGATGGGCAGAACAGACGCTCTAATTTTTGGGTGGATGAGTCCCTGTTGCTCGAGCCAGATGAGGCGTTCGATGTTGGGACGAGAGTACGAGCTTCCCTTGCGACGTGGCGTGAAGCGTCGGGTGTTGTGCGTGCTGTCGAGCGTGCCCGCCACCCCGTCAATCCAGCCGAAGCAGAGGGCCTCCTCCACGGCATCGTTGTAGGAGATGCTCTCCTTGCCGGAACTTATCGTGGGGAAGACGAACAGTATTTCCGTCTCCGTCTCGAAGTGTTCGGCGAGCCACTGGCGCCACTCGGCGCGGCTGTTAGTGCGGAAGGTGTTCATAATGATCGTAAAAGTGCCACCAGTTACTTCGCATTTCTTGTTTCATTGATGATTTGGTTGATTTCTTCTAAAGATAAATCTTGTAATCCGGCAGCGGCTGCATCGTTCTGCATATTACGAAATGCTTCCAAAGCCTGTAAGCGAGTTTCCTGCACGGAGGGCATTCGAATCTCGAATGGGATTCTACGTTCACGAACCACTGTCTTCATAAAAATTGTCAAAGCGGCTGTGTTGCTAAGTCCAAACTCATCACACATTTGATCAAACAAATATTTGAGTTGGTTATCCACCCGGAAGGTCATTGTTGTTTGTGACATATTGCTATTGTATTTAAAGTATGCTGCAAAAATACATAAATTTGCAATACAAAAACGAAATTATTCCGTATTTTTGATGTTGAATTGAAAAAAGGATTGCAAGATATATTAATATGAACTTAGGATCTTAGCTATTGCTTCGCGACCAATAAGGTGATTGAGTTCGGCTCCAACTCCATTGTCTGAATAGTATGAATCTGTATCAAGGCTAAATAATGCGATACAGTCCTTTCCTCGTTTAGATTCTTTGTAAAGTTTCCATAGTTGTTTATTCATAGTTGATGTTTTTTGGGATTTATATACCTGTGGGCCGTGTTATTGTCCATTTGATATTGAGTTATTTCGTTATGCAACTCCTAAAGGGATTGTACCAGCAACAGCTAACGTGATTACCGTGATTTCCTGCGGCACGCCTATCCGAAATGGCACGGTGCAGCCGATGCCCGTGTTGACGTAGAGCGACTGGCTGCCTTCGGTGTAAAGTCCGTCGCTGTCGGGATAAATCCAGCGGGCGGGTGTCCAGCCGAAAATGCGGAATTGCGCCCCGTGGGTGTGGCCCGAGAGCGTCAGCGGGATGTCTGTGCCGAGCACCTCGCCGCGCCAGTGCGTGGGGTCGTGCGTGAGCAGTACGCGGAATCCGCCCGTGCCGCTCAGCGCCTGCGCCAAGTCGCCACGCTTGATGGGACTGATGCCGTTGCCTCCGCAACTCTGATTTTCACTGCCCAAGATGGAGAGCGTGTCGCCGCCGCGCACGAGCATTTGCGACTCGTTCAACAAGAGGTTCCAGCCCAGTACGTTGCGCTCCGTCTCAATCAGTTGGGCCACCGCCTGCGCTTTCTGCTCGTCGCTGAAACTGTGCACGTAGGTGGCGTAGTCGTGGTTGCCTAATACGGAGACGACACCGTCTTTGGCGTGCAGCGAGCGGAGGATTTCCACAAATGGGGTCACTTCGTCCGCCGTCATAGAGACCAAGTCGCCGGTGAAGCAGATGAGGTCGGGGTGCAGCGCGTTGATCTTGTCGATGGTCTGCTGCAGTCGCTCGGGATGGCGTTCGAAGGTGGAGACGTGCAGGTCGGAAATCTGTACAATGCGGTAGCCGTCGAAGGCGGCGGGCACCTGCTCGTGCGTGAAGGTCACCTCTTTAACCGTGGTGCGGTACAGTCCGACGAGATTGCCGTACGCGATGACGATGAGGCACAGCGCCACCAGGCCTACGGCGGTCCAGCCGAACGGGCGGTAGGGCACGCTGAACCGCGCGCACTTGCCCGCGAGCCACGAGAGCGCAAACAGAATGTGCGGCACCAACGCCAACACAATACACAAAAACAAGGTGCTATAAATGAGGAATTTGGCCATATTAGAAAAGCTCTCCTTTCCAAAGCATCCGCAGAAAGTCGTGGATGTAAACAATTTTTATACCATCTGATGTGCGGGTGATGCGGTCGTGTGATACAATCATCGGCAGGCAGTCGGGGTGCTCTTCGCGAAAAGCCCTTAGCCCTTTAAGATGTTTGGGAAGTACTTCCTCCACAGATTTGATTTCTATGGCCAACTTCGCATCTCCAATGATGGCATCGACTTCCAATCCGGAGTAGGTGTGCCAATAGCTCAATTTGTCACGCGAATGTGAATATCCGATGTAGGCTATAAGTTCCTGTATGACAAAGTGCTCAAAGGCCTTCCCATATTCCGAAGATCCACGCAAAAGGTTCTGTCGGCGTAATAAATAGTTGGAAATGCCCACATCAAAATAGTAGAATTTTGGTGCTTGCATCAGTTTCCGTTTCATTGTTTTGGTGTAGGCAGGTATCATATACCCGATGAGTGTGTCTTGTAGAATGTCGAAATATTCCTTGACAGTCACCGATTTTACGCCACAGTCAGTCGCGATATTGGTATAGTTGACAATTTCGCCATCAGTCAGTGCTGCCACTTCCATAAAACGCTCAAAATTCGACAAATTGCGAACGATAGCCTCCGCTTTGATTTCTTGTTTCAGATAAACATCTATGTAGGCAGACAATAATCTTTGAGGTTTTTTACTCAAATAATGCTGAGGCAAAAGCCCGTCATTCAGTGCCTTTTCTAAATTGAAGTCCGTGATTTCGCTACTGACTAACGGATAGAAATGACAAGGATAGGCCCGCCCGCCTAACGTATTGTATCCTTTGCGTTTGAGTTTGCGTGCACTGCTCCCACAAAGAATAAAGCGAATGTCACATTTGAAAATCAATCGGTGTACTTCATTGAGCAGTTCCGGAACTTCCTGTATCTCATCTATGATGACTATGGTAGAAGCATCTTTGTCTTCTAATTGTTCGTATAAATAGTTGGGGTGTTGCCGATATAAAGTGCATATTCCTGAATCCAATAGGTCAATGTAGATGGCATCAGGGAACATAGAATGCAGGTATGTGGATTTTCCTGTTTTACGAGCGCCAAAAAGAAATACACTCATTTCTTCGATATCATCTTTTAAAGAATAGTATCTATCATACATTTTGTGTGATTTTTTAAGATTGAATCTTAAATTTTCATGAAAAATTTAAGATTGCAAAAGTACAATTATTTTCAAAATAGTGATCTGTGAACAGTAATCTGTGAGCAGAAGAGAGTTAAGAAATGAGGAAATTAAGATGTGGGATTTATTTAATAAAGAACTTCAATAGGAAAATGACGAACAGCACCCACATAGTGATGCTGATTTTCTTGACTTTTCCCGTAATGGTGTTCAAGATGACGTAGGAAACCATACCGAACAGGATGCCTCTTGAGATGCTGTCAGCCAAAGGAATCAGAATCAGAGTCAGAAACGCGGGGATGGATTCCGAGTAGTCGTCGAAGTCGATGTCGCGAATGGGCGATAACATAAAGAGTCCGACGATAACCAATACGGGACTGGTGGCAGCTGCGGGAATGGCCAAGAATAGGGGAGCGAACAGCAGTGCCAACGCGAAACAAATGGCTGTGGTGAAAGCAGTTAGCCCTGTACGGCCGCCTTCTGCAATGCCGGTGGAACTTTCAATATACGTAGTCGTGGTGTTGGTACCTAAGCACGCGCCTACCGTGGTGGCCACGGCATCTGCCATAAAGATTCTATCAACGCGGTCAATTTTGCCGTTTTCATCTATCATATCGGCTTTCACGGCAACACCGACCACCGTGCCAAGCGTGTCAAATATGTCAATGAAGAGGAAGGTGAAAACCACCACGAACATGTCCCAACTTAGCATTTGTCCCCATTCGAATTTGCAGAAAATTGGACTTATGGAAGGTGGTAGGGAAACTATCCCTCCAAATTTGGTAATACCCATAGGAATACCAATGGCGGTTGTTGCCAAGATGCCCCACAAAATGCCGCCCTTGACTTTCCAAATCACTAAGGCGCTGGTAATTATCAGGCCTATGATGAAAAGAGCACATTCCTTGGAGTATAAATTGCCCAATGTGACTAATGAAGCGCTATCGCCAACAACAAAGCCGGCATTTTTCAAACCGATGAAGGCAATGTACAGACCTATACCCGCGCCAATAGCCCGTTTCAAAGATTCAGGTATGGAATTGACAATCCAGTCACGTACTTTAGTAACAGTAAGAATAATAAAGATAATGCCTTCTATGAAAATGGCGGTGAGGGCGAACTGCCAACTGTAGCCCATTCCGAGGCAGACGGTGAACACAAAGAAAGTGTTCAACCCCATTCCTGGCGCTAAGGCAAACGGTTTTTTGGCATAGATGGCCATCACCAAGGTGCCGACCACAGCGGCTAAGGCCGTCGCCGTGAACGTGGCGCTCGTATCCATACCCAGATCAGCCAACGCACTGAAAATGGAGGGGTTGACGGCCAAAATGTAGGCCATCGTCAAAAATGTGGTAACACCAGCCAAAATCTCAGTTTTGACACTGTGCTGGTTGTTGTCGAATCCGAAAGTCTTACAAAGGAAATTGTTCATGTATTATAATGCGGTAATGTGATAATGTGTTAATGTGATAATGCGATAATGTGATAATGCGATAATGTGATAATGTGTTAATGTGATAATGCGATAATGTGATAATGCGGTAATGTGATAATGAATAAGTGAGGAGGCTCTCATTCCCCTCCTTTTAAGGAGGGGTGCCCGGAGGGCGGGGTGGTAACTATTTAATGAACAATGATTTGAACTTTGAACCTTGAACCTTAATCCCAACCCCCCTCATATCACAACGGCCTGGTGCCCCGTGTGTTTCAAATATTTCCCCAGCAGGTCCTGCATTTTGATTTTCATAAAGCAGGTGGTGGTGCCGTCGGTGCAGGCGTACTCGTCGCGGTCAATAACTTCCTTGTCGATGGCGAGCATAATGAGGTGCTCGGGGTCGTTGATTAAGCTCAGGATAGTGGTGGCCCCGATGCGCGTGCCGAGCTTCTCCCATAACATTTCCGTAGGCGTGAACGAGACGCGCGGAATGTTCAATGCCCCGCAGAAGTCCTTGGTCACAAACGGCTTGTCGCCTGTTGTAACGTATAGATAGAATTTGGTCTGTTGGCGATTGCACAGGAAAATGGTCTTCACCACAGGACATTGCAGCCCTTCCGAAATGAAAACACAGTCCTCCATCGTTGTGCCGTCATCAGTATCTACACGCTTGAAATTGATGCCCAGTTGCTGTAAAGTTTCATAGATGTGCTGCTGCGTTTCCGTTTGAAATTGCGCAGGAGGAGTGGTCATTTGTTCGCTTACGAAAAAACCCATAGTAATTTATCGTTGATAATCAATAAGATATAATTTATTTGCGAAAGCCGCAAACGTACATTTTTTTAGAAAACAATTCCGTTTTTATTTGTTCGATTTCTTTGATACAAACCAACCTATTTCCGGACGGAGTGCCATTGTGACACTATCTTGTGAAAGTCCCACGAAACCGGCCTGCAGGGAAATGTCGGTAGTTGTGCCCGCAATATCCGTGTAGGAAACCGGTGCCCAAACCAACTCCATAGGAATTTTATCGCCAAAGTCGATGATATGGCGCAGATTGCTTCGCACAATCTTTCCATTTTCCATAATATAGGGATAAAACTTTACAATCCAACCGTCAGCCATCACGTATGGGTCGCCACATATTGAGTGTTCCAAATTGTGCTGTTTGAACATACCTTTCCAAAACTGCCTATCTACTTCTCCTTCAGAGGCCTTGACAATCTTCTGAAGAATCGGCTCGATTTCGTCAATCCACCACGCAAGGTCGTATTTGCGTAAGGCACGCGCTTTGTCCAGTACCTTTTGCCAATCCTGCGGTGTTCCTTCCAAAACCACAGTCGGTATGCCGCAAATTTCAACCATACTGTAGCTGAAATAGTGTTTCATTGACGCCATAATCGTGATTTGGGAGGCGAGTCGTGTGATATCGGAAGAGGTGCTGAAATTGCACGCGAGCACTTCTGCCAGTTCCTTGCCGACATATTGGCCAATTTGTCGGGTGAACTCCGGAACGTACTCCGCCCACGGACAATTGCGGATAAGTCGGATCGTAGCCATGTCGTTCTGTGAGCCAAGGAGTTGAATTACTAAGTTGTTTCCTAAGACCGCTTGGCCTCCGACTTTTGCACGCGAGCACTTCTGCCAGTTCCTTGCCGACATATTGGCCAATTTGTCGGGTGAACTCCGGAACGTACTCCGCCCACGGACAATTGCGGA
>JAZUEE010000021.1:0-7206 GCA_045639985.1 Bacteroidales bacterium | reverse complement strand
AAGTTCTTTCGGCGTGATGTTCAACGATGCCGCACCCAAACTCACCACCCATGATGTCCTTTTCCAACAATACGTTAACCTTAAAGACAAACAGGAACGATATTTTGGCACCATCACGCACTCCTTCCAATTTAAAAAAACACAAAGTTCTTTTGCGGACTACGACCTAAACAATAATTTCTATCGAGACAACTATTACATCAGTCCGGACTCCACTAACGACTCCCTCAACTACTACAGTATTATCAACACCTTACAATGGTCGAACTACGAGCCCTTGTCAAGGCAGAGCGACAAGCCCTACTTTTTCAGATTAGCCGCCGGGATTCGTCATGAGTACGTGCATGCCAAGATGCCATTCTATACGGGGAACAATTTTTCCTTATTCGCACGCACCAACATCCGACTGTTCAAGGTTTGGGATATTTACGGCAGCATCTCTTATTCTTTCAACAATTACAACCAAAACGATGCCATTGCCAATTTAGCCGCGACCTTTGCCATCAACCGGAAGCAACGTCATTTTATCGGTTTAGGGGCTGATTTCTATCGTGTTTCTCCTGATTTCTTCTTCACCTACTACTACGGCAACAACAACAAATGGTATCTTACGCTAAAGAAAGAGAACAACCTCAAACTCAGTGCCTATTGGACGATTTTTGATTACAAGGTGAGTTTCAACTACTTTATGCTGAACAACTACGTCTTTCTCAATAGTGATTTCACGCCCGAAGTTGTTTCGAAATCTATCAACATAGTTCAACTCAGCGCGTTTGCGCCCCTCCGTATTAAGAATTTCTATTTAGACCTCAACATGTCGCTGCAGCATTCTACGAACAAAGCCGTTGAAGTGCCTTTGTTTGCTGGAAAATTGCATGCCGCCTACTGTTTCCGCGTGTTCAAGAACCGCCTTCGTCTCCAAGTCGGCGGCGACTTGATGTACAACACCGCCTACTATGCCGATGGGTACAATCCGCTGCTACACCAATTCTACCATCAGGAGAAAACCGAAGTGGGCAACTACCTCTATTTTGACGCGCATGTCACCCTACAAGTGGAGCGTCTTTCCTTCTTTGTCCGCGTAGGCAACATCCTGGAAGGACTTCTCGGATACAACTATTTCACCACCCCATACTATCCAATGCAAGGACGAAATATCGCGCTTGGCGTGAATTGGAAGTTCTATGATTAATGCGGTAATGCGATAATGAGATAATGCGGTAATGCGATAATGCGATAATGTGAAAATGTGATAATGCGATAATGTGATAATGTGATAATGTGATAATGTGAGAATGGATGAATTATTGCAGAGTATCTTTTAAACTTTAAACTTTAAACATTTGCCATCAAGTACGGCATTTGCTGTCCTGAGTAACTTGCCTGAAACCTGAAACTTGAAACTTGAAACCTGAAACCTGAAACCTTTAGTACTTTTCGTCGCTCAAGGTTTCATCGTAATACATCGTAACCTTATGGGTGAGTTTGCCGGTCTTGTCGTATGCTTTGAAGTCGCCGTGCGATAAATCGTAATAGTAGTTTCCTTCGTAGGCCTTTTGGCCGTTTTCGTAGTAGAGTTCGTATGTGCCGTGCAGCAGCCCGTTATGGTAGTTGGCACGTTTGCAGATTTTGCCGTTGGGATAGTAGAAAATATAGGTGCCGTCCAATTTGCCGTTTTTGAATTCGGCGGATTCCGCTGCCTGTCCGTTGGTGTAATATACCACCCACGAACCGTGGAATAAGCCCTGCTCAAGGTTCGCCACCAAAGCAGTCTTGCCGTTAGGATATGTTGCGGTTGCGCTTTGTGCCTCTTTGTCGATGGCGACAGGTTGGCTCATTTGTCCGTTTTGTTGAAGTGAGGAAAATTGGAAAAGTTCCCCGTTGTAGTAGTCAGCTTCCAAAAGGATTGTTTTCCCCATTGGATCATAAAAGTTCCAGGTACCTTCTTTGTTGTCTTGGATGCAGTTCCCTTTTTGTGCTATTTTGCCGTTAGGGTAAAATACCGTCCAAGGACCTTGTGCATTACCCATTTCAAAGGAGACTTCTTGCATCATTTGACCGAGTGGGTCGAAAGTACAGAATTTGCCATCCTCTTTTTCGAGATAACTGTTGGTGACTTGATATATCTCGCCTGTCGGGTGTAAATTCCGAGCAATGCCATTGGGCGTTCCGTTGAGATAGAATGTTGTATCAATAGCTTCCCCATTGATGTTGTAAATGATGTTTGGGCCTTCACGTTTTCCTGCTTTGATGGTGCGGTAATACGTCATTTCCCCAGATAAGGAATATATGCTGTTATGTCCGTTTCCAAAAAGCGTGGTGTCGCAGTGAATAATGTTGCCGTCCTTGTCGTAAGAATAGGTCAGCAGTGGCATTCCCTGATAGTATCGGATTTCGCGAGTGATTTTCCCATCGGGAAGATAGTGGGCATAGTAGGTCATATCGCCATTGTCATCGTAGCATTCCTTCATATTCAAAGAACCATCAGGATAGTACGTGTAAGATGCGCCGATGAGCGTGTCGTTACGATACAAAGATTCTTTGTTGATATGGTGTGCGTCATCAGTGTAGTAGTCTATGCTGAGACCGTTGCGGGCATTGTCCTTGATTTCCGCGTAGCTGAGAAGAGAACCGCTTGCGGTATATTGTTTGTATATGCCGTTCATCAATCCGTCCTTGAAATTTGTTTCCCGGCAAATGTTACCGTTGGAATAATAGGTCTTTCGGGAACCTTCATAATGTCCTTTGGCATTTCTGGTAGTTGTAGAGTTGAGATGTCCGTTCTCGTCGTAAACATCGTAGGTGACGGATTTGTTTTTTACAGGGTAGGTTTCTCTAACGGAGTTGTCCGGATTGAACGTCGTTACGGAAATTAACGTGCCGTTATTGTATGTATATTTGACAATGGGATGGCCGCCGATGCCGTATTCCGTACATTCGCCGTCTACCTGTCCGTCTTTGTAATTGCATTTTTTATAGATATTGCCGTTGCGGAAATATTCGATGTCCTCACCTTCCAAATTGCCATTGTCGTTCAAGGTGTAGGTTTCTTGCAATACGCCATTAGGATATCGGCTGGTGTAGGCCCCAACTGCTTTTTGGTTCTTGACAAATCCTTCTTTCTGAACTTTGCCGTTGGGATAGTATTGGTTGGCAGCGGTTGTTTCGTCTGAAGCACCAACGGTGTATTCGCTTTGTATTTGGCCGTTGGGATAGAAATATTGCTGAAGACCGGCATATTCTTGATCTGCGTAATGCTCAATGCTGTAAATTTCACCAGTTCCAAAATAGTTGCGGATTTCTCCATCGGGAGCGCCGTCTTTGGTTCGCCCTTCTGTTGATAGAATGCCGCCATTGTTGAATTGCTTGTAGTTGCCGGACAATTTGCCGTTTTGAAGGCCTGCTTCCATAGTCAGGATTCTGTCATTGGTCAGCGGATTGTGGTTGTAGCTTCGTACAATGCCTGCCGGTTTGCCTTGCTCAAAATTGAACTCTTCCGTAATCTGGTTGTTGCTGAAGCCCTGGTGAAGGCCGTTGAGTTGGTTGTGCTCGTATTGGTCTATGCTGCTGAGTTGGCCGCTTCTGTCAATGAAGTACCACGTGCCTTCACGCTGGATTTTGCCATTGGCCATGGGGGAGCCAACGCCCCAGGAACTTAACGTGTAGTTGTCGTATGAATATAAAGTGTCGGATGGAGCTTTGCCAATGCCTTTGGCGCAAATTTCGTCCAACTGGTCAATGAGCTTCTGCTGAACAAGTTTGATGTCTTTCGTCATCTTTTCGGCCTTTTGGGCGATTTTCCCATCTTGAATATCTGTGTTCGCAAGTTGATAATAGGATAAAACATTGTAGTCTTTTTCTGCAATAATCTTTTGGAAGAAAGGAGCGTAAAGTTGGTCCTCAATCTCATTGGAGTTGGGACGGACGTTGATGTGCGAAAGCACCACGTAGTTGTTCTTCACCAATTGGACGTTGATTTTAGAAGGACATTTTACGGATTTGGGAGAGATGATGGCAAGGTTGAGAGCGGTAGAGGCATCCTCATAAAAACGATTCTTCTCTTTGTATTTTTCTTCTACATACACTTTGTTTTCTGAATTGTAGGCGGCAATGCCGCTTTCGTAAATATCATCCAATTCGCGCAGAGCCATAATGGCGTAATTGGCCGAAGGGTTGATGAGAATGCTGTAATTTAAAGCCAAAATGCCGGGCATGGTGTAGCCCAAAAGTAAGTAGCAGTGACCATATTGAAAATGGCTGCCTTGGTGGGCCGGACAAAGATATATGGATGTTTTGAAACATTCAAGCGCTTCTTCATATTTCTCCTGTCGCATTAAGGAAACACCCTTGTTGAAATGCAGATGATAGTAGTACGGATGGGCTTCCAATCCTTTGTCGTACATCTCCACAGCTTTGTCATACTGCTCAAGATAGTCGTAGCAGTTGCCTAACTCGGTGTATATGTTAACCTGCGGAACACTTGTTGATGGATTGTTCATTAATTCGTTGAGGATTTGTAATGCGGCACTATACTTTTCCTGTAATTCATAAACGTATGCCTTTTCGTATTGCGCGTCATCGTACATGGGATCTCCGAAAGGAATCTGCTCGTACTTCTGAATGGCTTCGTCCATCTTGCCCTTGTCGGCCAAGCGTATTCCTTGTTGGAATATGGCTCTTGAATTGGAAATGACTTTTAAATTCTTGGTGTTCTGGGCTGAAAGTCCCGCCACAAGGACCATTGCGATGATAAGGATAAATGATTTTTTCATAATGAAAATGTGATAATGTGATAATGCGGTAATGTGATAATGCGGTAATGTGATAATGCGGTAATGTGATAATACGTTAATGTGATAATGTGGAAAGGTAGAGTGGTAGAAAAGTAGAAAGGTAGAGAGGTAGGTGTGTGTTAAACCTGAAACTTGAAACCTGAAACTTGAAACATCATCACCTTCCTATCATCCTGTTCAGGTGTTTTTTGGCGAGTTTCCAAATAAAGATAAAGAAGATGAAGAATCCGAAGCTGAGAAATGAGGCCGTGGACGAGGAGGTGTTAGAGAGTAGATTCTGGTACATGAGAATGAAATCGTAAATTCCGTGCATAATGACGGGGCAGATGAAGGCCAGGATGAGGTTTTGCTTTTTCTTCCAAGGCCTGAATTTGGCCAACGCGAAAAAGTATCCCATGATGATGGCGAAGAAGAAGTGCGCGGGTACGGCGAAGATGGCGCGGCTGATGGCAACACCCATACCGCCCTGCATCACGTACAATACGTTCTCTAATCCGGCAAAGCCCAACCCCACGCAGACGGCATATTCAATGCCGTCGTAGTATTCGTCAAAGTAGGAACTCTTCCAAATAAACAGATATAGGAAAAACAATTTGCAGGCCTCTTCCGGTAGCGCAGCAAGGCAGAACGACTGGTAGAGCGCGTGCGTGAACTCGTTAGAGAAAGTTTGTATCTCTGCAAAACCGAATGCTGAAAGTAGAAGAACTACGGAAACACCAGCCAACACTCCACCCAAGAGTGCTTTGAGAAGCATCTTCAACGGCTCCTTTTGATATTTGTCTTTTACGTAGATGTAAATCAAAAGAAGAACGATGGGCGCGAGTGAGGCGATGAGGACGGTGGACATGTTAATGTGGAAATGTGAAAATGTGAAAATGTGAAAATGTGGAAATTGCATTCCGAGTAACTTGCCTGAAACTTGAAACCTGAAACTTGAAACCTGAAACTATATCTTCATCCACTTGTCGTAATCCTCTTCAGATACGAGTTTGAGTTCGAGGGCGGATTCGCGGAGGGTGAGCCCGTTGGCCAAGGCGTGTTGTGCGATCTTGGCGGCATTGTAGTAGCCGATGTGCGGGTTGAGCTTGGTGACGAGCATCAGGGAGTTGTTGAGGTGCATTGTGATGCGCTCACGGTTGGGCACTACGCCTTGCAGACAGTGGTCGTTGAAGGAGTTGATGACGTCGGCGAGCAGACGGGAGGATTGCAGCACGTTACGGCCAATCAGCGGCATGAAGACGTTGAGTTGCAAATGCCCTTGCATAGCGCCGGTGGCGATGGCCACATCATTACCGATGACTTGGCAGCAGACCTGCGACAGCGCTTCGCACTGCGTGGGGTTCACTTTGCCGGGCATAATGGAGGAGCCGGGCTCGTTGGCGGGCAGAATAACCTCGCCTAAGCCACAGCGTGGGCCGGAGTTGAGCAGACGGAAGTCGTTGGCAATCTTCATCAGGGAAATGGCTATACGCTTCAGTGCGCCGGAAACCTCTGCCAAGGAATCGTGGGAGGCCATGGCTTCGAACTTGTTGGGCGCATTCACGAAGTCCAACCCCGTGAATTGGTTGATGTGTTGCAAGGCCAGACGGTCGTACCCTTCCGGGGCGTTGATGCCGTTGCCGACAGCCGTGCCGCCGATGGGCAGTTCCATCAGATGGCGCATGGCGTTGCGGATGGCTTCCAATCCGTGCTCCAGTTGGCTCAAATGCCCGGAGAGCTCTTCGCCGAGGGTGAGCGGCGTGGCATCCATCAGGTGCGTGCGCCCGATTTTCTTGATGTCCGCAAATTCGGCAATCTTCTTTTGATAGGTCTTCATCAGACGCTCAATGGCTGGGATGGTGTTGTCTAACAACATCTTGGTGGCGGCGATGCGCATGCCGGTCGGGAAAATGTCGTTCGTGGATTGCGACTTGTTTACGTCATCATTGGGTGCAACATAGAGAGGGTAGTCATCGAGTTGGCCGCCATGCAATTGCTGACAACGGTGCGCAATTACTTCGTTGACGTTCATGTTGGTCTGGGTGCCGGAACCGGTCTGCCAAATGTGCAACGGGAATTGCTCGTCCCATTGGCCGGCCAAAATCTCGTCACAGGCCTTGACGATGAGGTCGCATTTGTCCTGTGGCAATACGCCAAGTTCGCAGTTGGCAAGTGCTGCCGCACGTTTTGCCGTAGCAATGCCGTATATGATTTCTATCGGCATCTTCTTTTTTCCGATGACAAAATTCTCCATGGCGCGTTGTGTCTGCGCGCCCCAAAGTTTGTCGCTCTCTACTCGCATTTCGCCGAGTGTGTCCTTCTCAATTCTGTAGTTCATATAAGGGGGAATTTTTATAGTTTCAAGTTTCAAGTTTCAAGTTTCAGGCAAGTTACTCAGGACAGCAAATGCCGTACTTGATGGCAAATGTTTAAA
>JAZUEE010000020.1:0-6283 GCA_045639985.1 Bacteroidales bacterium | reverse complement strand
GGTAGGGTATTAACGGTAACATTAACACTGGTGCTGGCAGAACAGTTGTATTCATTGGTGACTGTTAAAGAATAAGATGTGCTGTTCGTTGGAAATACGGCAATGTCTCGAGTGGTAGAACCATTAGACCATTGATAGGTGGTTCCTCCACCAGCCGTAAGAATGGTACTGCTTCCTTTGCAGATAACCAAAGATCCCGTAATAGAAGGTGCCGGTAATGGGATAACTATTAAATTGTCAGATGCCGACACACTGCATCCGTATTGATTGGTGGCGGTTACTCTATAAGTTCCCGTTTCTGATACCGTAATAGAGTTTCCCGTGGCTGAATTAGACCACATATAGGATACACCTTCGATTTCCGGAAGTTGGTATGTGTAGCTTTCGCCGGCGCAAATGGTATGTTGGACGCCGAAATTGAGTTCGGGCAGGGGGTTGGCTGTTATTACGATGGAGTCAGATGCGGTGCATCCTAAGGTGTTGCTGGCTGTTACACGATATGTCCCGGCTTGGTTAATCGTAATGGAACCTGCCGTAGAATTGTTAGACCATAAATAGGTGTATCCAGGGGTTACCGTCAACGTAGTTGATTCTCCTGTGCAGAAACTGTTGGAACCTGTGATCTGAATGTTTGGTGTCGAACTGATTTGAACTGTTGCAGAAGTTGAATTCTGACAACCATTGTAATCCGTTACAGTGACATCATACGATGTGTGAGCACTTGGGGTAACCGTAATAGAGTGTGAGGTGTCACCCGTTGACCAACGATATTTTGCCGCTTCGCTGACAATTAAGGTTGTAGAAGTATTTGGACAAATCGTGCCCGCGCCTGTGATAATTGCCGTTGGTTGTGAAAACATAGAAACAGTGGTGGATGCATTTTGAGAACAACCATATTGGTTGGTGGCAGTAACGTTGTATATTCCTGGTTGTGTGATGTTTAATGGAGCATTAACAACACCATTTTCCCAACGGTAGGATGTCCCCGTTTCGCAACTGACATTCAATGAGGTAGAGCCCCCTTGACAGAATGTTGTATTACCTGTAAGGCTGATTTGAGGTCTCTCATTGACGATGACGTTTACGGAACGTGTACGCGAACATCCATTTGCATTAGTTACGGTAACTCTGTATGTTCCAGCATTTCTGACAGTGATATTGTTTTGCAGACTGCCATTAGACCATTCGTATGTACAATAGGAAGGCGCATTGGCTCGAAGTACGACAGATTCGCCTTGGCAAATAGATGTGTCTGAAGTGAGTGTGATGTCCGGTAGTGCATAGACACTTAATGTTGTAGAAGCAGTTGCCGAGCAACCGTATGTGTTGTATGCGGTTACCGCGTATTCTCCGTTTCGAGTGATATAGATGGAATTGTTGGTCATGCCGTTACTCCAAATATATGATGTTCCTCCATTTACGGATAATATTGCAGTGTCACCTTGACAAATGGTGTTGATACCTATTATATGCGGTGTGGGATTTTCATGAACAGTAACAGTGGTTGATGCTGTGTTCGTACAACCATTTTCATCGGTTACCATTACAGAATAGGTCGTTGTGTTATTGGGAGTTACTGAGATAAGCTGGGATTGTTGTCCACTCATGGGCCAATTATACTGAACGCCTGTTGGAGATTGGGCAAAGAGGGTAACATTGTCACCACGGCAGATGTTTTGTAAACCATCAATGGTGATGCTCGGCAACGGATTAACGATAACTGTTTCAGAGGTTGTGGCAGAACATCCTGATTGGTTAGTGACAGTTACGTAATAAGTACCTGTTTCATTAACGCTTATGTAGGCGTTGTTAGAGCCATTGCTCCATAGGTAGCTGGTGCCACCGCTGGCACGCAACATCGTGTTACGTCCTTGACATATAATCGGTGTGCCAGATATTGTTGGAGTTGGCAATGAATATTCGCTAACGGTAGCTGAAATCGTATTCGTACATCCTAAAGAATTGGTTACACTGACGGAATAATTACCGGGTGTGTAAATATCCAAGGAACTGGCTGTGCTTCCATCATTCCATTGATAAGTATAACTTTCGTTTCCGGATACATTCAATGTCGTATGTTGGCCTTGACAGAAAAATCTACTGCCTGTAATTTGCGCGTTGATTTGCCAGATGGTTATTTGCTTGCTGGCTGATGATGAACAACCATTTGCATCTGTGCCGGTGACGGAATAGGTGTTTGCAAACGAGGCCGTGACCGTATTGCTCATTTCTCCAGTATTCCAAATATAACTGACCGCTCCAGTAGCTGTAAGGGTGGTGGACTGGCCTTGACAGAATGGAGTACGACCATTGATCGCAATCGTAGGTAGTTCGTGTACTGATATGACTTTGGTTGCTGTGTTGCGGCATCCATTATTGTCTGTGACAGTAACGGAGTATGTTCCTTCATTAAATACGGTGATACGATCACTGTTGGAATTTGTAGACCACATATAGCTGATGCCGCCACTGGCCAATAATGTGGTATTTGAACCTTGACAGATAGCGGATTCTCCAATAATAGTGGCTGTGGGAAGTTCATTAACGATTATAGTGACGAACCCTTCTCGCTGGCATGGAGTGGAACTATAGCCCGTAACATGATATGTGGTGGTTTGTGTCGGATAAACCGTAATGGTGGAATCCGTGTCACCATTGTCCCATACGTAGTGGTCTGATCCTGTTACTGTTATCGTTGCACTATTGCCTTTGCAAACGGTTTGCGGAGCAGATAAGTTAATGTTGGGCAGTTCGGCCTCAAATGTGGCAAAATAAGCACTTCCTTGACAGGCATTTGCATCCGTGACGGTTACACGGTAAACGTTGGCTTCATGAACTTCTATTACTTGTGCGGTACTTCCGTTGTTCCAAATATACGATGCCATTCCGGGTGTGGCAGTCAATTCGGTAGAAGAACCCGTGCAGATGTATTTATGTCCATTGATAGATGGCGTCGGATTGGTATTAACAGTTAATCTATAATAAAAAACGGAATCGCTACCAGTAGATAATGAAGTTGTCGTAAAAGAGTATAACCCAGCACTGCTCACGGTTTTACCAAAACTCGTTGTGAAGGGTAATTGATTAGCACAAATTGTTTCGTATAGAGTGTCAACGTTATATATGATTGGAATAATATTTAAATCCAACGTGATAATGCTATCACATCCGAATTCAGAGGTGTATAGGATGCGGTGGAATCCGGATGTTGTAAAAGAAGTGTCCCCATAAACAAATGGAAGATCATTTTGGCAAATCGCAAAAGATAGAGTGTCTTCGTCATATATGGGGTAATGTGATACTGTTAGGGTGAACAAACTGTCACAACCACATGTGGATTGCAACATAATGTCATAGATGCCGGGTTCTGTTATAGAGGAATCTCCAATTACATAAGGTGTGTTTGAGCAGGTGAAGACCGAAATACTGTCGTGATATGTCTGGCGGACTTCAACAATAAGATGGCGCAAGGTGTCGCAATTGCCCAATAAAGTGTCAGGTACATGTAGGTCGTAAATGCCAGCAGAAGGTATTAATGAATCTCCATAAAGATAGGGGAATTGGTTTGAACATACAGCTATCGCCAGGGTGTCTTTGTAGGGTTCGGAAACTATGACGGTCAATATTAAATGTAGGCTGTCGCAACCGAAAGAAGTCTTCAAATCAAAAACGTAGTTGCCTTCAGTTGAAATCAAACTATCACCATATAAATAGGGTAGTTCATATTGGCAAAGAGAAAGTGTATCGATTATGGTGTCATTGTAATTTTGACCAATATTCAATATCAATGTCGTTATGCTGTCGCAACCGGCGAGGGTCTGACGGTAATCGGTGTATATAACGGATTCCGTAAAGCTGGTGTCAGCAAAAATATAGGCGCTATCCAATGCGCATAATGTAACTTTTACGGTGTCATTATATGTTGGAAATGCTTTTAATATGACAATAGTGATGTCGGGACACTCCATGTGGTTGTCATGCTCTATCTGATATGTCCCCGCTTCATTATATGTGTGAATGCTATCTATTGAAAATGGAAAATCATTTTGGCATACATCATAAACGAGTGTGTCGTAATGAGTTTGGGAAACAGACAGATTTAAATGCATTTTTACACTGTCGCATCCGTTTGCCGTATTGACGATGAAATCATATTGTCCTGATTCTGTAAATTGGTTCTCTTGTATAGTATATGGAAGATTATGGGAACAGATGTCCACATCAAGGGTGTCAACATAGTCATATACAGGGAAAGTCTTTACTATTAATGTGGTGATACTGTCACAACCATGAATAGACGTATCCGAAAAGACATATACTCCGTCTTCGGAATAGGCTTGCCCATTGAACATGTACGGCAGGTCTGTAACGCAGACGTTTGCACGAACTGTGTCGTTATAAACTTTATACATTTCCACATTGAATTGATGATAAATGGGACATCCATTACTGTCGGAAGAAAAACTAACTTCTTGATGAGTGGTTTTTCTGAAAAATAACGATTCGTAGGTTAACGGGAAATTGGATTCGCAATCACCCATGTTGATTGTGTCTGTGAATGACTGGAAAACATTGATCTTACAGATGACACTGTCGCCACTTAATTCTCTCTGCTTGATATAATGTAGTCCTGTTTCGTTGATTATTTCCCCCATGTACCGTAGAGGGAATGTTTTGGCGCATACGTTTTGAGTAATGGTGTCTATTCTTTTCCTGGAAGCTTGATCACCGAGATTTTGAGAATGTACTTGGATTGGGCAACAAAGAATCAGACAAAGAAATGTCAAAATGAGTGATAATTGGATGAAGCAGGAAATCTTTCTCATAGGTATCTTTATTAATATTTTTATACACAATTAAAAGTTGAAAAAAGGTTGCAAAAATAATATTTTTCTCTATCTTATGCCTTGAAAAAAGTCTATTTTTGCAGCAAATTATGAACTATGAATCAGAAGACTAAACTTGATGATTTTCTGTCGGTTATAAAGGAACATCCCAATTCTACGGCGCTACGTCTAAACGGTGAAATCGTAACCAATGCGTTGTTCGCGCAGAGAATTGCTCCAATTATTAATGAATTTGATTCGATCCCGAATAAGTATATCGCATTAATGATTGAGGATGATATTCAAGTTTATGCCGCTTTCCCGGCAGCTGTCCTTTCCCGCAAAATATTGGTTCCTATGAAATCAACTTGGTCGAAAACACAATGTGATAGGGTGTTGTCTGATGCAGGGCTTTCATCCTATCTGACGGCCCAAAGAATGCAGTACTATTTCCGTATGACGTATGCTGATGCTTTGGATAGAATTGATAACGGGTTGTTTGAATACTCAGAAGACCAGTGTGTCGCAATTTTGTACGATTTCGATGCGGAAGAAACGCTTACTAAAAGAGCATACTATATTAAAGATTTTCCTCCTACGGATAATATATTGAAACATATTGCGGATTTTTTCACCAAATGGGAGGGAAGACCTCTATGAGTATTTACACCAGATAGTTTAATCGTATGCTGTATTTCCTGAATAAAAATAATATCATTCAACTAATCCTGTCCGTTCTTCTTTTCGTTTGGGCCGTTTTTACCATTGTCTCCAATATGGTTTTGTGCCCTCCAGAAGGTCAGACACTATTATACAATTCTATTTTTGAACACTGGAGTCTTCATCCATATCTATATAAATCAGTTGCTGTATTATGGATGCTGTTGGAATGTGTTTTTATTCAACTGTTTTATAATTCCAATAGATTTTCGGATTCTCCTACTTTTATGCCGACACTTGTTTTCCTGCTTTTTCTAAATGCGGGAAAATTTCTCACTGTATTTACTCCGGCCTATATCAGTCTGTTGCTACTAACCTTGATTATGTTTGTAAGCACCAAAGATAAAGGTGAAAAACTTCCCAAAAATGAGGTGTTTGCATCTGGAATCTTAATCGGTATCACAACGTTGCTGGACCTAAATGCTTTATGGATTTTTCTTTTTTTGATATTGGCACTTTCTGCAAATCATTATTCCAAAACAAAAGAAATTATTATTCTCTTTTCCGGTTTGTTGATAGTGGCGTTATACACTTTTACATATTATTTTCTGATAGATAAATTACCGGAGTTAGGACTTTCCATAAGTCATTTGCAATTTTTCTATGTGGTGAAAAATGTAAAAGCTCTTGGCATACTGGATTGGATTTTGATGGCTGTTGTGTGCTTGAGTTTGTTTTACGTTGTGGCTGCTGTCAAACTGTATTTTGATAATAAACTTATTATTTTGAGAAAACGT
>JAZUEE010000019.1:0-3862 GCA_045639985.1 Bacteroidales bacterium | reverse complement strand
TAAGATGCTGTCATAGGCGTGTGATTTTTTTTAAGGCGCAAACATACAAAAAATCGTTGCTTTTTGTATGACTTTTTAATATAAAAATATATATGAATTTACTTTGTTTAGATTGTTTGGTTTTGTTATCTTTGCCGTTTTTATTTTTACGATGAAAAAACGTGTACTTATGGCTATGAGTGGCGGCATTGACAGTAGTGTGGCCGCCCTATTGCTTCGACAGCAAGATTATGAAATAATGGGAATTACCTTTTCTAATTTAGAAGGGGATGAGTCGGCTGGTGAGGAAGCTGGAACTTTAGCAAAACAGCTTGGCATCGAACATCATAAGTTAGATGTCCGGCAGTGCTTTAGGCAAACCGTAATCAAAAATTTTATTGATGAATATCTCTCCGCACGTACCCCAAATCCGTGTGTCTGGTGTAATCAAATTATCAAATGGGGAATGTTGTTGCAAAAAGCTGACGAGCTGAATTGTGATTTTTTAGCAACGGGACATTATGCGCAAATTATACAACGAGACGGCCGTTTCTTTATAAAAAAGGGGAAAGATATCCTGAAAGACCAATCCTATTTTTTGTGGAAACTGACGAGCGAACAGTTAAGTCGAACACTGTTTCCTTTGGGCGCGTTGACCAAAGCGGAAGTCCGTGAGATTGCATCCTCCAATGGATTTGTAAATCTTTCCCAAAAAAAGGAAAGCGAAGAGATTTGTTTCGTACCCGATAATAATTATCGGAATTTTCTGAAAGAAAATGTTCCTGATTTGCAGGATAAGATGCGCCCTGGAAAATTTGTTGATATAGAAGGAAAAGTGTTGGGAATGCACACGGGTTTGTGCAATTATACTATCGGACAACGAAAAGGACTTGGAATTGCCTTGGGAGTACCGGCTTACGTGGTGGCTTTGGATTCCCGACGGAATAGGGTGGTGATTGGAAATAAAGAAGATTTACGGGGCTCCGAATTGGTGGCTCAGGACGTGAACTTGACAAAATACAATGATTTTGCTGACGGCTTTTCTGTAGATTGCCGCATCCGTTATCGCAGTCAAGGGGTGCCTGCCAAACTATATCATACTGAAAATGGAATACGTGTCCTTTTTGACGAGCCGGTTGAGTCTATAACCCCAGGACAAAGCGTTGTCTTTTATGAAGGCGATGAAGTCGTAGGAGGGGGGATTATTCAATAACGGTGAAAATGAAAAAAGATACTTGTATCCTGTTTATGCTAATTGGATACACATACTATGAAGTTGAAAACTATAATCTAAAAATATGAAAAAACTTTTATTCGTTCTCTTGGCGATGACAGCCGTCGTCGCTTACGGAAATCCGGTGGATGTGACCACCGCGAAACAGATTGCCGAACATTTCTGGTCGGCGAATGCGGGCAAAAACGTGCCTGTAAATATGTTGAATGTGACGTCCCAGACGGACTTCCACGAGTTCTACATCTTCCGCAACACGTCGGGCAAGGGCTTCGTGATGGTCTCCGCCGACGATTGCGTGTGGCCGATATTGGGCTACTCGTTGGACAATGACATGGAATTTCCGTTGCCCGACAATGTGGCTGGTTATTTTGAAGGCTATGAGCGAGAGATTGCCTACGTGAAATCCCAGAATTTCCCGCAAACCCGCGAGATGCATCAAATGTGGGCAAGTCTGGTGAATAACACCTATCAAGCCTCAGGCATTACGTCTGTGGCTCCGCTGCTGACGACCCAATGGAACCAGTGCCCCTATTACAATGCCCTGTGCCCGCAAGATACGGATGTAGTACCAGCGGGTTGTGTGGCTACAGCCATGGCGCAAATAATGAAGTACTGGAACTGGCCGATGAATGGTGAAGGCTCGCACTCCTATACGCATCCTGTTTATGGTGTCCAATCAGCCGATTTTGAAGCGACTACTTACGATTGGACCAACATGCCGGAAATGTTGGATTCCACGAGTACGCCCGATCAGGTGAGCGCGGTGGCTACGCTGTTATATCATATCGGTGTCGCTTTGGAAATGGACTATGGAATAGGAGGCAGTGCGGCTTCCGCGTCCGATGCAAAGGCAGCGTTTGAAGATTATTTCAGATATTCCACCAACGTGCATGGTATATATAAAGATGATGTGTATGAAAGTGTTTGGATTTCTTCTTTAAAAGGAGAATTGGATAATGGAAGACCAGTATTTGAAAGTGGCAGTGGCCCTGTAGGTGGTCATGCCTTTGTGTGTGACGGTTACGACTATAATAGTCTGTTCCATATAAACTGGGGTTGGGGTGGAGATGACAATGGGTATTTTTTCCATGCCTGGTTGAATCCAAATCCCAGTTGTTCTTTCAATATTAACCAAGCAATAATTGTCGATATAGAACCAAATAACAGCATTCGTGCCTACAAGGACCATGTGACCTTCTCCGTATCGGGCGGTGTTGACAGTGTACGCGTGTATGGTGCTTTCCTGAATTTGCAGCCGTGGACGGCATCTTCCGACCAGAATTGGCTGACAATCGCGCCTGCCACAGGTGCCGGCAATGGCACAGTGACAACTATGGTCCTGACGGCCTCCGCCAATACTACGGATTCCGTGCGCCATGCCACAGTGACGATCACGCAGGACACGATGACAACCTCCATTGCGATAACCCAATTCAACACGGTACTTTGTGAACCGATTGCCATACCGTGGACGGAAGATTTTGAAGGTGGCGCTTCCCTTGAATGTTGGAGCGTTTTCGGCGACAATCAGGCGGATTGGACCATCTCTTCAACGGATTCCAACTACAGTATGAAGTCGATATTTTCGACAGATACAACTCCAGACCACTGGCTGGTCACTCCCGAACTGATTCTATATGCCAACAGTAAAATCTCAGTTCGAGCATCTGGCGACAATGCCCATTATGGGGTGTATATTTCCACATCCAGTTCTTCTGACCTCTCGAATTTCACACTGTTGGGAGAACGTATTATTGGACCAATGGGCACTTGGGAAGAAGACAGCATTGATTTGTCCGCCTATACGGGCGACACCGTGCGCTTTGCCTTCCGCCATTTCAACGGTGCAAATGGTTCGGAACTGAAACTGGACGATGTCTCCTTGACGCTGTTGCCGTTACCCTTTTATACTGTTACAGCCATGTCTTCTGATACAACGATGGGTTCTGTAACTGGTGGAGGCGTGTATCAGGCTAACACTGCGGCAACACTCTGGGCTCTGGCTAACGAAGGCAATAAGTTCGTAAGTTGGGATGACGGCAATCAGGAAAACCCCAGAAGTATTATTGTTATGGACACAGTATCCTACACGGTAATATTCTCCGATTTGGGAGACAGGGAATTGTCATACGATAACGATAATTTTTCAACAAATATAGGTAATTCTGGTATCCCGTTCTACTGGGGTGTGAAATTTCCTCCGATTTCCTTTGGAAGCTACAATTCCCTACAGTCCGTTCGCATCTTTGATGTCGAAGCGGGAACATATAATGTATATATTGCCCAAAGTGACATGGTAGGTATTTCTACAATAATGGCTCCGACAAAGACCGTCCAGCTGGAAGGCTCCTATAGTTGGGTAGATGTGGAGCTGCCAACAGAAATTCCCTTGGACACGACGCTGCCCCTATGGGTTGTTGTTGGCAATGAAAACGGAAGTCACCCAGCAGCCGTATCTGGTTTTACAGGTAATAATGATGGCTGTATGATATCGATAGATGGTGCTTCTTGGATGTCATTAACAGAATATTCTATGTATTATTCATTTATGGTTCGCGCGGTGTTGGATACGACCAACGTGCCTATACAAACCTATACCGTGACGGCCCTTCCGTCAGATTCCACGTTGGGTAGTGTGAGCGGTAGAGG
>JAZUEE010000018.1:0-2643 GCA_045639985.1 Bacteroidales bacterium | reverse complement strand
CACTAACCGTCTCTGGTGCTGCTTCTTACACCTGGTCTAATGGTTCTACCTCAAATACAATTTCAATCAGTCAACCTGGTATATATTTTGTTACCGCACGCAATGCTTTGAATTGCACAAATACAGATTCGGTAGCAATATCTGTACTTGACAATCCAACCATCACCATCAACGGTAATGATCTTGTTTGTCAAAACGCTCCCAGCACATTAAACGCACAAGGAGCCGTCAACTATGTTTGGAGCACTGGAGAGAACGCTCCTTCAATAAACATTATGCCAAACATTACCACCACATATTCTGTTACAGGCACCGACATCCATGGCTGCAGCAATAGCGTCAGCAAAGTAGTCAATGTGGAAGCGCTTCCAAATGTTCATATTTCGGGCGAGAACGTAATTTGTTCTGGTGACAGTCTTGTTTTCACTGCTACGGGAGGTAATGAATACCTATGGAGCACTGGAAGCCATGACGACCATATAACCGTATCTCATGGAGGATACTATTCTGTAACAGCCACGTCCGAGCATGGGTGTTCATCTTCATCGTCTGCTTCCTTGATAGTCAATCCCACACCTGTTGTTTCCATTTCCGGTTCTAATACAATATGCGAAAACACAACTGAAACATTAATTGCCCATGGCGGTATTTATTATTCATGGAGTACCGGCTCCACAGATAGTACTCTTGTTATCACCGACGGTGGCACCTATACAGTTACTGCGGAAAACATCTATGGCTGTACCGCACAAGCATCCATCTCTGTAACAAGATTATCTGCTCCGTTTGTTTTCTTAAACAGTATTTCGGCTATATGCAATGGCGGTTCTGCATCTATTCTGGCATATAGTTCAGCTACTGAATATCTGTGGAACACAGGCGAGACCACACAAAACATCACCGTTGAGCCAACAACATCAACAACCTATATTGTTACAGTCACAAGTGATAACGGTTGCACGAAAACCGACAGCGTCCATATTCAAGTCAACCCTACTTATAATATTGAAGTTTCCGACAACATCTGTCAGGGCTCATCCTATTCTCAATATGGATTTAATATCCCCGCACAAAACGAACCCGGCACATTCTCGTTTGTCAATCGTCTGCAAAGCATTTCAGGCTGCGACAGTATCATTAACTTGCAACTAACAGTAAGACCATTACCTGTACTACCCGAAACGATCACCGGAAATACGGAAATAACCACATACGGCATGATGCTATACAACGTGGATAGCACATTATATGCTAACAGCTACGAATGGCGCGTTTCCAACACCCATTGGGAATTGTCCAACAGCACTACCAGCAACGTATTTCTGACCGTCAACACCAACGGAAGCGGACTTCTGACTGTAAAGGCCATCAACAACTGCGGTTCTGTGGAAAGATCTCTATTCATCAACTGTAGCGTTGGGGTGGAAGAATATAGCAATGAATCTAACATCATCCTCTATCCCGTACCGACGAAAGACATCCTCCATATCAATCTCGAACAATCCACCGTGGAAATCAGCAACATACAATTAGTTGACCAAAGAGGGCGTACCTTGCAGAACATCAAAGTCACTGACAATTTAATGCAACTTGACTGCTCAGCATACGCCGCCGGACACTATTTCGTACGATTCCTTGACCAAAACGGCAGAAGAATCGACACAAGAAAGATTATCATTAATAAATAGTTTCAGGTTTCAGGTTTTAAGTTTATTAACGCCTCATCATTAATCATTGATCATTAACCTTTAACCATTAATCATTAACCATTCATATCACAGCTCATAATTAACACAATATAATGGAATATAACTATCGCGAAATCGAAGCCAAATGGCAAAAAATCTGGAAAGAGTCCGGAATCTACAAAACAGAAATCAACAATGAAAAGCCCAAATATTATGTGTTGGACATGTTCCCCTACCCGTCTGGCGCAGGGCTCCACGTCGGACACCCATTAGGATATATAGCGTCCGACATCTTTTCTCGTTACAAACGTCAGAAAGGGTTCAACGTCTTACACCCGATGGGGTATGATGCCTTCGGTCTGCCAGCAGAACAATATGCCATCCAAACGGGACAACATCCGGCTATCACCACAGAAGCCAACGTAAAACGTTACCGCGAGCAATTGGACAAAATCGGCTTCTGCTACGACTGGAGCCGTGAGTTCAAGACCTGCAACCCCGATTATTATAAATGGACCCAATGGACATTCATCCAATTGTTCAACTCATATTATGATAAGAAAGCAGACAAGGCCATGCCGATTGCCCAATTGGTTGAACATTTTTTAGTCAACGGCACGGATGGTGTTGATGCCGCCTGTACAGAGCCCCTGTCTTTCTCCGCTGAAGATTGGAAAATCATGGGCGAAAAAGAACAGCAGACGGTATTGATGAACTATCGTCTCGCCTACTTGGCAGACACCTGGGTCAACTGGTGTGCCGGTTTGGGAACAGTATTGGCCAACGACGAAGTTGTAAACGGACTTTCCGTCCGTGGCGGTTTCCCCGTCGAGCGCAAACTGATGAAGCAGTGGATTTTGCGTGTTTCCGCATACGCCGAACGTCTGCTTCGCGGTTTGGAAAAAGTGGAATGGACCGACTCCCTTAAAGAAATCCAGCGCAACTGGATTGGCCG
>JAZUEE010000017.1:0-3867 GCA_045639985.1 Bacteroidales bacterium | reverse complement strand
GTCTGTTTTGGTTGAAGTACGTGGAGCCCAACCAAAAAGACGCCTCATTTGTCAATGACAACTTCACTTCCGACATAATGAAGGGTTGGCGAGGTGTAGCTTTTGAACAGGTTTGCTGGCAGCACATAATCCAAATTAAGCGTGCACTTGAAATTGGAGGCGTGAAAACTTCTATATCTGCTTGGAATATCGTTGGTTCTGAAACTTCATCCGGAGCACAGGTTGATATGCTTATCATTCGCGATGACAATATTGTTAACCTGTGTGAGATGAAATTTTGCAGTTCAATCTACACTATTGACAAAGAAGAGGAAGCCAAAATGCTATATCGGGTAGAAAAACTCAGCACCACCCTATCTCCCAAGCAAAAAGTACATTTGACACTTATCACCACTTACGGCCTCGCGAATGGCAAACACAGTGGTAAGGTGCAGAAAATTGTTTCTTGCAACGACTTATTCAACAATTAATTTAATGAATATTAGCCTTATTTTTGCGGAATATAATTATTTTACAGCAGCAAATGACCGATTCTTCCTCTAAAACCTTTTCTACTCGCAAGTCACACTACATCAACTATCTGTTTGGAGTATTGCTTTTCATTGCACCAGCTATACTTGTGTTTTGTTATTTCGTTAGTCATAGGAATGAGTTTGAGGGTGTTGTCATCTTAATACTCTTCTTGCTGTTTTGGGCTTCCTTTGGTTTTATTGTTTGCCTCATTGCCCGAAAACAGCGAGCAGACTCAATTACCATTTCTTCGTCTGGACTCTCTTTTTGTGGAGCTTACCTTTGCGGGAATGGTAAACGATTAATATTTGGAGGCTTAGGTCACGAATGCGTCAGTAAATCATTGGCTTGGGATGAAATAGAATGGATAAAATATACTTACCAAAGCAATGTTAAAATACCCAGTGCCTTGTTTGTTAAAATAAAGACAGGAGAAGTATTCTATATCACCTTCTGCGCCTATTTCCATAGCATTCCCATTATCAAGGAAATAGACCACTACAAGGAATGCGTACATGGAAGAACCTCCGAGGAAAAGGCTTTCAAAAACCCTGACATTCTGGAAGATTAAGTCCTTAGTTTCTGCCCGACCTTTTTCCATATAAACAAACTTGTTTTAAACAATGTTGTTTATAACAAAAGTGTTTATTTTCTTGAAGATGGGGAACAATATCTATTCAAATTATGGCTGAAACGCAATCTCTAACCTTATATTCTTAATTTCTAATCACTGTTTACTGCTCACAGTTCACTAACCATAGAACTCATTGTTCCTTCCATCCGCCACGTTCGTTTCCAGCATTCGGACGTGCGACAGGAAATCCGCATCTTCCAAACGGAGTGCCTGCTGCTGGCAATTGAGGATGCAGGCCTGGCACTTGATGCAGGTGCCTTCAAAAACGGGAAACTTATCTGCCCAGCGGATACTTCCTAATGGGCATACGCGCGCGCATTGGCCGCAACGGATGCACAACGCTTCGTCTAACTGCGGTTTGCTTTTCAGGAACTTGGCTGGCTGAAAATCCTCTTTTAAGGGCGTGTAGTAAGTTTGCGGAATCGGCTCGCCAGGCACCGACAACTCCTTTTCATCGTTGATTTGAAGTTTCGTTACAAAATCTCTCAACTGTTGGAGGTCTTCTTCCGTGGGCCTGCCTTTTGACAAAGTCTTGGAGAATACGTGACGGCACACCATAGCCGCTGCTCCCACAGGGCGCAAACCTCCCTGTCGTGCATTGAGCACCATTTCCGACAGCGTATTGTCGTAATGCCTTCCGCCAAACACGGCTATGGCGATGAGCGGATTGCCGTTGCCGCGGATGAGGTCATCTACAAACGGCAGCGTCTTGTTGGGAATGCGTCCGGCATATACCGGCGTGCCCCACACAACTACGGCATCGGATGGAATGGCGGTTATCTTCTCCCGCTCGACGGGCGTGGTGTAGGAAATCATCTGGAAGGGAACGTTCCAGCGCTCAGCCAACGCGCGGACAGCGGTTGCTACTATTTTTTGCGTGCCGCCCGTGGGACTGAAATAGAGGCCGATGATTTGCTGAATCTCCATCTTAGAGATGCACGGTGACGCCATTGCCCGTAAAGGACAGGTTGGAATTGTTCTTTTTGCCTTTCACATACAAGACGGAGCCGGCGATGAACAGCGGCACGGAGGCACCCATCAGCGTGACGCCGCCAATGGAGCAGACACCACCCAACTCGCGAGCGCCGGGTGAGTCGGAAATGCACAGGTAGGCCAATGGAAATATGGCAGCGCCAACCCCAAGACAGCAGCCGCCGGCAATCAGCAAGTTGCGGCCCGTTGTCATCTGCGAGTTGAGCTTGAGGTCAACCTGCATAGAAGTGGTCGGCGCAGATGCTGTGTTCCACTGGTAGTCTAAAGTCTTCTCCGTTTTCGGAGCTATAGTGTTCATACAGAGTTGCTGCGCGGAAACCGACAAGGTCAGCAGCGATGCGATGAATAAAGCGACAAATTTCATTGATCTGTATATTTTAACAAGCGGCAAAAATAAGTTTTTTACTATTTGGATGAAATTGATTTTAACAATTCGGTAATTGAAAGAATTTCTTTGCAAGGTGGAAAGGGGGAATTCCCAAAATCAAAACGCTATCGGCGTAATCTCTTCCGTGTCGAAATCGATGGTGAAAAAGTAGTGCGTAATACCATTGGTCACGCCTAAGATGTGGGCGTGAAGCGTCTTGTTGTAACGTCCCGCCTGCTCCACGACGGCCTGGGTAATTGCTACTTCCGGGGCTTTACACTCAATGACGATTTCCGGCTTTCTTTCTAAATTGAAGACGACCAAATCATAACGTTTGGTCAGTCCGTTTACGGTGATGGCCTTTTCTACGGAAATATGAGATTCAGGGATTTGCTTGACATTCAGCAAATAGAGGATAAACAGCTGTCGCACGCGCTCTTCCGGCGTCTGCAACAGCCATTTTTTACGGATGGGATCAAAGACTTCCGTCTTTCCGTCTTTTACTCTTTGCTTGAAATTGTAAACCATCAACCTAATTTTTCTTTGTATGATTCATAGGTGCCGGGTACGGACAGCAACTCGAATTCGCCGTCTTTGTGAATCATGCCGATGGATGGATGACGTACGCCGTTGAAGAAGGTCGTCTTCACCATCGTGTAGTGAATCATATCGTCGAAGACGATACGGTCGCCGATTTCCAGAGGCTCCGGAAAGGCGAAGTCGCCCATCCCGATGTAGTCGCCGGCTAAGCAGGAGCAGCCGCCAAGGCGATAGACGAACTTGCTGTTTTCGTCAGGCTCGGTGGCATCCAACACGGTGGGCTTGTACGGCATTTCTAAGCAGTCGGGCATGTGGCAGGCAAACGATACGTTGAGAATGGCCGTGCGAATGCCGTGATTCTCGACTACATCGACCACCTGGCTCAGCAGCGGACCTGTCTGCCAACCGAAAGCGCTGCCCGGCTCAAGGATGATGTGCAGATGAGGATAGCGTTGGTGCAGTCCCTTTATTATATTAATAAGGTGTGGAACGTCATAGTCCTTGCGCGTCATCAGATGTCCGCCACCAAGATTGAGCCATTTTATCTGACTGAACCATCGCGAGAACTTCTCTTCGATATGAACCAACGTACGTTCCAGCACGTCTGCCCCACTCTCGCAGTGGCAGTGGCAATGGAATCCGTCGATGCCTGCAGGCAACTGTTCGGGCAGTTTGTCGGCGGTGACACCGAAGCGGCTGCCCGGAGCGCAAGGATTGTACAAGTCCGTGCCAACCTCAGAATATTCCGGATTCACACGCAGACCAATCTCTGCATTGCCGTTCACTTGCTTCACGCGATCAGCAAAACGCTCGAACTGTGTCA
>JAZUEE010000016.1:0-6018 GCA_045639985.1 Bacteroidales bacterium | reverse complement strand
GAGCTGTTTGAAGGCAGCCACTCAGGAAAATATCATTGTCATCATTCGCTGTTTTAAAAATGGTGAAAGTAAGATATCCTTCATCACTGTGGTCGTATGCGTCAATTTGCTGGGCAACCCATGTTTTGCCTCTGAAAGAGACTATTGCACCTTTTATATCTTCGGCTTGGAAGATAGCCATATAGGAAGCATCTCCAGAAACAGTGACGGTACGTGGATTTTCCGTATTGCCGTCGCTCCATTGTACAAATGTATATCCGTTGTTTGGAGCTGCGGAAATGGTGATTTCTTCATTCTCATGGTAAGTACCGCTACCGGTTACAACACCCATTGTGTCATCGTTAGCATTTACAACAATGGTAAATTGTTTTGTGCAGGATGATAACAGTAATACACTTGCAAAAAGGGAAATAAAGATTAAATAATAAGATTTTTTCATATTAAAATATTTTTGTGTTAATAATTGCGTAAGGAGTAAAAGTATGCAAAATTTATTGTTTTTTCTTGTTTTCGGTTATTTGGTTGGGATGGTGTCGTATGCGACCCATTTTCCATTGCGTTTTCGCAGGTTTAGTTGGCACATCATATCTTTTATAGGAGTGGTTTTGTGAAAAACGGCTAATCCAACAGTGTCATCGGTAATACGCATGTCCAGTATTTCCACTTTGGCTGGTGTGTCAGAAGCAATGTATTTTTCTCCAACGGCTTTTACCAGGCGATCAGCCATTACCAGGGTTGTTTTTTTTGTTTCTTCGGAAGCATATTGGGCCGCTTCAGCAACTTGATAGTTGGCCATGGCGTTGGCATATTTGTACGCTACCGAAGTGGCTTTTTCTTTATCACTTTTACAACTGACAAATAAAAGAACAAGTAGAATGAAGGTGAAAGAAAACCATTTTTTCGTCATTGTCTAAAAAAGTATTGATTCTAATCAAAAGGTTGGTGTCTTTTCATTTCACTCGGATTGAAAGTGCTTTTTTGCAATTTCATATTTTTTATTTTGCTTACGTCTCTTTTTATGGTATCCGATTCTGTAAGTAAAAGTTTGGGAACATTGATAAGGACAACAGCTTGCCATTTGTCATCCCTTTTTATGAGATTGAGAGTTCCTCTTTGAACAGTAAGAGGAGTTGTTTTTTTATAGGAAACGACAGCGGTTGTGTCGTTGTTTTTTTCTACAGATAATATTTCAATGGTTGCGGGAGTGTTTTTTTTGATATAGTTGGTATCTGTTTTCGGCATGATGAATTTTTCAACCACTTGAAGCGTGTTTTCAACAGTTTCTTTGGAGGCGAAAGGTTCGGCATCTTTAATACGGTAGTTTCCCATGGCTTCAAGATAGCCGTAAGCTGTTTTTTGAATCATTTTTTCCTCGCTGTTACAAGCAGAGGATAAAAAGGTTAAACCTGCTATTAGAAAGAATAAAGGTTTGTTTTTCATTGGAATATGGATGAATTTATAAAAAAAAGTCCGAGTTTTTATGCTCGGACTTTTTATAATTATAGGATAAAATTATTTAACGAATAATTTTTGGCCATGGAATTTTTTAGCTTGGAAAGCTTTCTTAGAAGCAGCAGTCATAGAGATAGCTTTCATAGCAACGGTCATGTTCGTTGTGGGAGCAGCATCCATACCAGCGCCTTCAACCAAAGCGTTGTAAGCATCAAACATAGTAGCTGTAACATTAGCGGACATTGTCATTGCGGTAGCATCAAATGCGGAAACATTGATGGTAGCGGATTTTCCCCACCAGTCACCATATTGATAAGTTCCATCGGAAAGAGGTTGTTCATTGTAATATTCAAGATAGCTGAAAATGTCGTTAGACCAATAATCACCATCAAAAGCGTCAGTGTGACTGCCAACTTGTGTAGCGTAAGCGCAAACGTCAACAATAGGTAAACTTTGACCAGATGCATCTTTCATTGCGTAAATGTCGTATGCACCGTATGTAGCGAAATAAGCTGCATCAATAGAAGCAGCATCCCAGCTTGTAGCACCGAATGTTACAGCAACGCCTGGTTTGGAAACTTCTTGGAAAGTAGCGGTGTAATTAGCATTTTCGGTAACGGTGATAATACGAGGATTGTCGGTGTTACCATCATTCCATTCTACAAATTCATAACCTTCGTTAGCAGTAGCTACTAACGTTACGGTTGTGTTAGGAAGGAATGTACCACCACCAGTTACGGTACCCATAGTAGCATCGTTAGCAACAGCGGTAATCGTGTATTGCTTTGTGCATGAAGAGAACAACATAGCGCCTGCGAAGAGGGCCATAACGATTAAACAAAGATTTCTTTTCATTTTTTTGATGATTTAAATGTGAATAATAAAAGGTTTCAATAAATAGGGCGCAAAAATAGTAAAAATTCTATAAAGGTCATTTTTTTCAACTTTTTTTAATAACAGCTTATTGTTTATCAATATACATAGGTGGTCTTTAGGTTGCGGAACTTTTTTGAATCACTTGTTTTTTGACGTGTCGCAAAAAAAAGAAGATTGTTATTTTTGCCGCCGTTATGAAAAAGATATATTTATTATTTACTGTTGGTATTCTGTGTGCGCTATCTGAGCTTTTCGGGCAGGCCGAACATTATGATGTTCATCCGAAATTTACGTATGGTCCTACTGCCATAGAACAACAATTGTTGCCTACATGGTACCATAAAACAACGGCCAGTGCATTTCCAGAAGCGCCTGTTACGGCTTTGGCCGAATTTCATCCTATGGGCGGTGTGATGATTGCCTATCCGCTCGGTGTGCCTGTAAGTCTTGTTCGCGAACTCTCACTCATCACAAATGTGAAAGTCCTGGTTTATCCTGCATCCGACAGCAATACCGTGAAAAACTATTTCCTGTCCAACGGTGTGAACATCGCCAATGTTCAGTATTGGGTGGTCAACCACGATACCTATTGGACACGCGACTATGGTCCTTGGTTCATCCTTGACGGCAACGATGAGGTCGCGGTGGTGGACTTTACCTACAACCGCCCGGCCCGCCCGCATGATGACGCCGCCCTCATTCCCATTACGAATAAGATGGGTATGGATCGTTATGAAATGCCTATGGTTCATACAGGCGGCAATTATATGGTGAACGGGTATGGCACAGCTGCCTCCACGTCTTTGTTGTTTGAAGAAAATCCCGATCAGACAGAGGATTCTCTGATACTGATGGCGCATAATTACTTAGGCGTTGACGAATATCTAATTACGAATGACCCTCTTGGAGACTACATTGCGCATATTGACTGTTGGGGCAAGTTCCTTGCGCCAGACAAGGTGCTCATCGGTCAGGTGCCAGCCAACAATCCGCGCTATTCTGAATACGAGATTGCCGCCAACTTTTTCGCAAACGCTGTAACGGCTTGGGGCAATCACTATCAGGTTTACAGAGTATATGAACCGGGCAGTGGTAATTATGTGACACCTTACACCAACTCTTTGATTTTGAACGACCACGTTTTTGTGCCTGTTACGGGAACAGATTGGGATGATGACGCTATTGACGTATATGAGCAGGCGATGCCCGGCTATACGATTGTTCCTATCATGCAGTCGAGTTACACGCCGTGGTACAACACCGATGCGTTGCACTGCCGCACGCACGAATTGGCCGACAAAGATATGCTGTACATACGTCATTTTCCTATATGCCAAAGTCAAAGTGGTAGTGTAAATCAACGAATCACAGCTATTATCAAACCATTGAGTGGAGAACCTTTGGTGCAGGATTCAGTAAGAGTTTATTATCGAATTAATGAAGGCGAGTGGCAGAGTGTGCCAATGCAGCAATTGAACGGTGATGAGTATGAAGCCTTTATCTTAGCTGAATATGATGCAGATGTTGATTACTACATTTTTGCCAAAGATCAATCGGGTAGGAGAGAGTGTCATCCGTATATCGGGGTCGCCGACCCACATCACTATACAGCCAGTTTGGATGGTATTTCAGTTTCTGAGGTGGAGCGCCTTCAGGTTGACGTGTTCCCCAACCCGGCCACCGATCGTCTGGTGGTGCGCGGCGAGGATCTCCGAAGTGTTGAGGTTTACGATTCCTTCGGCCGCTTCGTCACGACGTTTGCTGTCACAGGCACTATGCAGATGATGGACTGCACGAGCTGGCCCGCAGGCGTCTATCTTCTCAACATCACCAACGCGCAAGGGCAAAAGGTTCAGAAGAAAGTCGTGAAAGTGTTGTAAGATAAATAGTTAATACACTTTTTTCAAATATCATCATTTTTTGATGATTATTTTTTGATGAAATTTTTCGGGATTTTTTATGATGGGAAATTTCTTAATTTTGCGCTCTTTTAAAATCACACATAATATGATGAGAACAGTATTCATTACAGGTGGTTCTACGGGAATTGGAGCCGCGTCGGTGGAAAAATTTGTTCGTGAAGGATGGAATGTTTCATTTATGGATGTCAATACGGAAGCGGCTGCGGATTTGTTGAAAAAAAACAATGACGTTGAACATCTGCTCTTTGTAGAAGGCAATACGCGGAATCGTGAGGACATTAAGCGTGCCGTCAAAGAAACTATAGCACGTTTTGGGGCTTTAAACAGCGTAGTGGCCAATGCCGGTATTCATCGTCAAAATACTCTTTTGAATATTACCGACGAGGAATTGGATTTGATGGTGCAGACAAACATTTATGGTACTATAAACACATTGCGAGAGACGGTTCCTTGCATAGTGGAAGCTGGTGGCGGTACGGTTGTCATCAATGCATCTGACCAGTGGTTTGTGGGCAAACCCAATAGCTTTGCATACGGTATGACAAAGGGAGCGCTCGGGCAAATCACCCGTAGCCTCTCTATTGATTTAGGCCCTAAAAACATTCGTGTTAATGCTGTTTGTCCTGGAACTATTCATTCCCCTTTGACGGATAATCTTTTCCAAAATATTGCTAAAGAAAGCCATTGTTCTGTCGAAGATTGTTGGAGAGAGGAAGATAAACTGTATGCCCTTGGTAAATCCGGATACCCGCAAGAAGTGGCAGAAGTAATTTATTTTCTGGCTTCCGATGCCTCCAGTTTCTGTACAGGCGCGCATTATTTGGTGGATGGCGGTTTGGTGGCACACTGATTTTTTCCCAACAAACATTTACAAACAACGGAAAAATTTTCCGACAAATGACGGAAAAATGGAATTAGTATTGTTCCTATAGATTGTCTAAGACCATAGTTACCATATTATAATGAACATAGAAAAATACTACGAAATTAAAAATTCTCTGCCCGCTTTGGTGCAATTGATTGCCGTTTCGAAATTCAAACCGGCGGAAGACATCCAGACTTTGTACAACGAAGGCCAACGTGCTTTCGGCGAAAATAAGGCTCAGGAAATGAAAGCCAAGCACGAAATCCTGCCCAAGGACATTCAGTGGCACTTCATCGGTCATCTGCAAACCAACAAAATCAAGTACATCGCGCCCTACGTGACGATGATTCACAGCATTGACAGTGCCGAACTGCTGAGCGAGGTGAACAAGTACGCGCTCAAGAACGACCGTGTGATTCCGTGCCTGCTGCAATTTCACATCGCCGCCGAAGAAACCAAGTTCGGCTTTGACCTCCGGGAATGTGAGGAAATGCTCCACTCCGCCGATTTCCAAAACTGGAAAAACGTCCACATCTGCGGGGTGATGGGTATGGGCACTTTCACTGAAGATATGGGCCAGGTGCGTCGCGAGTTCCAACACCTGCACCAAATCTTTGATACGCTGAAGCAGAAATACTTTGCCGACGACGCGGATTTCAAAGAGCTCTCTATGGGTATGACCGACGACTATCCCATCGCGGTAGAGGAGGGGAGCACCTTCATCCGTATCGGCAGCGCCATCTTCGGAGCACCCAACTACAATGTCCCTGTAAACGACTAAAAAGCAAAAATACGATTATATACAGCTGAAAATGCTGTTTTTTTATAAATTCAGCTGAGTATAAGAATATTTTTACTTTATTTGCAGCTAAAAATAAAATATGTTGATAGGGCGAAAAAAAG
>JAZUEE010000015.1:0-3199 GCA_045639985.1 Bacteroidales bacterium | reverse complement strand
TAGAAGTTTTGATGCCGGTAATCAGGTAACCGACGTCGCCGGCGGAGAGTTTATCGGTAGGCACGCGGTCCATCTTGAGGATTCCTATTTCATCCGCATCATACTCGCGCCCTGTCGATAGGAATTTCACCATTTCATGAGTACGAATCGTACCATTCATAATACGGAAATAGGCGATAATGCCGCGGAAAGAGTTGAACACGGAGTCGAAGATCAGCGCTTGAAGAGGCGCTTCAGGGTCGCCTTCGGGTGCGGGGATGCGTTCGATAATCGCTTCCAAGACCTGTTCTACGCCGAGCCCTGTTTTCCCGGAGGCCTCAATGATTTCAGATTCATCGCAGCCGATCAAATCCACAATTTGATCTTTCACCTCGGCAGGCATAGCGGCCGGCATGTCCATTTTGTTGAGGACGGGAATAATTTCCAAGTTGTTATCAATGGCCTGATAAAGGTTGGAGATAGTCTGTGCCTGTACGCCTTGCGTAGCATCCACCAAAAGCAGAGCGCCTTCGCAGGCGGCGATAGAGCGGGACACCTCGTAAGAAAAATCGACATGGCCCGGAGTATCGATAAGATTCAGAATATACTTTTCGCCCTTATACATGTATTCCATTTGGATGGCGTGGCTCTTAATGGTAATGCCGCGCTCTCGCTCCAAATCCATATCATCAAGGACCTGGTTTTGAAAATCACGGTCATTGACCGTTTTGGTAAATTGCAGCAAACGGTCGGCTAACGTGCTCTTACCGTGGTCTATATGTGCAATGATGCAAAAGTTTCGGATATTTTTCATAGGGCGGCAAAGATACGAAAAAAGTTATGAGTTCAAAATCATAAATTAATTGAGTCGCATGGCATGATGGGAAAAGCATCCAACAAAAAAGCACTCGCGAAAGGTTTTCGTGAGTGCTTGATTTTTGTGATTCCGCTGCGACTCGAACGCAGAACCTGCTGCTTAGAAGGCAGCTGCTCTATCCAGTTGAGCTACGGAACCATCGTCCACCGTCCAGTGACTGGTCGGGATAGCAAGATTCGAACTTGCGACCTCCTGCTCCCAAAGCAGGCGCGATAACCGGACTACGCTATATCCCGTTTTTGAGGCCGCAAAAATACACTTTTTTTCTATTATTCAAGCAATATTTGATATTTTTTATAAAACACTATGAATCAATCATCTAAAATTAAAACAGACAAAGCCAAAGCTGATTTACACATTATCGCATTATCATATTAGCACATCAGCACATTAATTTTGTATTTTTGCCGCCGTTATGACAGACGAAAGAAATATAAGGATAGAAGATTTCAACTACGAACTTCCGGAAGAGCGTATTGCTTTCTTTCCAGTGCCTTGCCGCGACCAATCCCAATTATTGGTATATAATAAAGGTACTATTGTTGACAGTCATTTCTGCCACATTGCCGAATATCTGACTTCGGACGATCTTTTGATTTTCAACGATTCCAAAGTCATCCATGCTCGTCTGTTAGTGCACAACACCACGGGCGCGGCCATCGAAATTTTCTGTTTGGAGCCCATCGCACCGACTTCGGATCCGGCCACCGCTTTTGTTCAGACACGTCAAGTAACGTGGAAATGCATGGTCGGTAATGCCAAAAAATGGAAGCATCCGCTCTACATCGACGTTCCCGTCAAAGGTCACAACATCCGCATCACCGCCACGCGCGGTGAGAATATCGAAGGGGCATTTTTAGTCACCTTCACCTGGGACGACGACACCGTTTCGTTTGCCGAATGGTTAGACAATTACGGGAAAATCCCTTTGCCGCCCTACATCAAGCGTGCCTCCAATGCCGATGACGAGCAACGATATCAAACCGTCTATGCCAAATACGACGGTTCGGTTGCCGCCCCAACCGCCGGACTGCATTTCACCCCAGAGGTATTCGATTCGCTGCATGCCAAGGGAATTGCCACCGAATATATCACCCTGCATGTCGGGGCGGGCACATTCAAGCCAGTGTCAACAGACACCATTGGGGAGCACTATATGCACGAAGAGAAGATTGTCATCACGGAGAAATTCATTGATATGCTGCAACATAACATGAGCAAGCGACGCATTGCCGTAGGCACCACGGTGGCGCGCACCATCGAATCGCTTTTCATCATTGGAGCAAAGATGAAGCTCGGTCGCAGCAATCCTTTAGTGGTTGACCAATGGGAGTATTACGATGACGCCGCCTTACGAGAAGTAACGTTAGATGAATCGTTAGCCGCCATTCGGAATTATCTTCGAGAGCAGCACACGGATCTACTGCGTGCCGCCACCCGGCTCATCATCCTTCCGACGTACCGGCCGAAAATCGCGCAGGGCATCATCACCAATTTCCATCAGCCGCAGAGCACCTTGTTATTGCTCATTTCCGCGTTTGTAGGGGACGAATGGCATCGCATCTACGACCACGCGTTGGCCAATGGATATCGTTTTCTCAGCTACGGGGACTCGAATCTTTATTTGGTATAGAAGGTAATAAAAAAGATTCGTGCCCGATAAAAATACGAATGGCTTCCGATTGACAAAAGGTTCGTTAAAGGGAGGAAACGGGAAAAAATTTCAACCTTGCAGATTATATCATAAAAAAATTATATTTGCGGGCTCATTAAAATAAACCGCAAAGTGTTAACAACTTCTTCTGTGTCAGACAGTTGTTATCAAAGAATGGTTTACGAAAATGCGCGTAAACGAATCAAAAATTTATAAACTAACAAAAAATGTCAGGATTAATAGGAAAAAAAATTGGGATGACTAGCATCTATGATGCCTCCGGCAAAATCGTGCCGTGCACAGTACTGGAAGCTGGTCCTTGCGTAGTGACGCAAGTTAAGACCGTTGAAAAAGACGGTTACAGTGCAATCCAATTGGGTTACGACGAAAAGAAAGAAAAGAACACCACGAAACCTTTGAAGGGTCATTTTGCAAAAGCCGGTACAACTCCGAAAAAAATCGTTCGCGAGTTCACCCGTTTTGAAGAAGGTTCGAAGAAGAGCTTCGGTGAAGTACTTGATGTAACGGTCTTCGAAGAAGGCGAATTTGTTGACATCAGCGGTATTTCCAAAGGTAAGGGCTACGCGGGCGTCGTGAAGAGATGGGGCCAGGCGGTCCAGACGCACACCCACGGTGTCGGCCCTGTGCACAGAAGCCCCGGTTCCATGGGCGCATCCACTGACCCGTCC
>JAZUEE010000014.1:0-5846 GCA_045639985.1 Bacteroidales bacterium | reverse complement strand
GCAATGGAGGTCTGCTGACAGCTTGTTTTATTCCTTCAACAGGAACCATTTCCACAGGAATAAGATTGAACAGCTTGCGGTCAATGAGGGTCAACAGCAAACGCGGACGAAGGCGAGACTGATGGCGATTGGGAACAGTCTTGAGGAATAGCATATTTACCAGCGGAGACGCCGGATATCGTTTTTGCAATCCTGACAATTCCTTCAAAGCATTGTTGTCATCCTCAACACTAAAATAATCTTTATAATAAAATTTTTCCATAATCAATAGTTTAATAGCACCTTCCTACCAGTTAACGAACGCCTTGTTGAAAATATCATCCGAAAGGGCATCGTTAATTTCCGTAACAAGCGCGCTTTCCACACTGCTCAAGCTCCGAGAGCTGGCATAATCCGCATAGCGGGCGAATGTTTGTTCGAAATTCAGTTTCTCATCAAAACTATTTGTAAAACGCACACGCACGGTAATCGTCAGGCGGTTCATAGCCGCCGTTTCGTTTCCCTGAATAGCCACAGGGGAAATATCATACCCTATAATTTCACCTTCAATTTCATAATCTCCATTCGTGCTAACAATCGTTAGCGGAGTTTGTCCCTGTATCTTATCCTTCAAGGCCGTAGTGAACGTTTGGCTCAACGTAGGATTCACCAATGCAGCATTATTCGGGAACGTGGTAAGGGCCACTGTTTTGGCACGCGCATCCACCGTTCCACCTGTCAATGAAACAGACATTCGGCAGCCACAAAGCAAAAGTATGAGAATTGGGAATAGGAAGCGGGGATTTATCATAGGTTTCAGGTTTCAAGTTTCAATTAGTATATTATCGCATTACCACATTATCACATTAAATCTCATATTCCTTAATTTTCCGATACAGTGTGCGCTCGGAAATTTTGAGTTCTTTAGCAGCGAGTTTGCGGTTATTGTTATGCTTTTCCAAAGCTTTACAAATAGCGTTTTTTTCCAAATCAGCCATTGAGAAATCGCCTTCGTCAATGATAACGGGATCCAGATATTGCGGATCGACATTCTCACGTCCCGGCTCATCCGAGCGTGTGATTTCAATATCAAGTTGATTATCTTTTAGCGGGAATTTATCCAACGACTTGACGGGGGCTGACATTGTTCCCGAAACCAATTGATTGACTGTTGTTTTGAGTTCAGAAATCTCACGTTGCAGTTCTGCAATGAACTTAAAGAGGATTTCGCGCTGGAATTGCTCATTAGCTTCACTTTCGGACTTCAAGACAGCAGGGAGATTGGACCCTTGAGGCGACACCAAATATGGAGCGAGAACGTCTGCCGTAATATTTCTATCCTGTTCTATCAAAGAGATTTGTTCTGTAACATGTTTGAGCTGGCGAATATTTCCAGGCCATGCATATTCAGTCAATTTAAGCTGCGCATCACTATCAAGGGAAATCGGCGGAAAATGGTATTTCACTGAAAAATCCGTAGCGAACTTCATGAAGAGCGGCCAAATATCGTTTTTTCGTTCCCGAAGGGCCGGTATATGAATTGGGACAGAATTAAGACGATAATATAAGTCTTCGCGGAACTTGCCTTTGGCAATACGGTCTGCGATATCAACATTGGTGGCAGCCACCACGCGGGCGGAGGTTTTCAACACTTTGGAAGACCCCACGCGAATAAACTCTCCGTTTTCAAGTACACGCAGCAACCGTATTTGTGTGGATAAAGGAAGGTCAGCGACTTCATCCAAGAATATCGTACCACCATCAGCCACCTCGAAATAACCCTTACGGGTTTCAAGGGCTCCCGTAAAAGCGCCTTTTTCATGGCCGAAAAGTTCGGAATCTATCGTACCTTCCGGAATAGCGCCACAATTGACGGCAATATAATTGCCATTTTTACGTGCACTATAATCATGTATAATACGCGGAAAATTCTCCTTGCCCACTCCGCTTTCTCCCGTAATCAAGACCGACAAATCAGTTTTCGCCACTTGAACAGCCACATCAATGGCCCTATCCAAAGCAGGGTCCAAACCGATTATTCCATAACGTTGTTTGATAGCTCGTAAATCTGATGTCATTTGATTTTTTTAAGGCCCGCAAAAATACAAAATAGTTTGTATCTTTGCCGCCTCTAATTTAAACCTTAACCTATGACCTATTTAATTATTTTCGTTGTCTTTATGGTCTTAAGCATGATTGTCAGCAAGACCTTGAATTCCAGAATAGAACAATATTCAAAAATCCCTCTCAGCTGCGGACTGACAGGACGTGAAGTCGCTGAAAAAATGTTACATGATAACGGCATATACGACGTAAAAGTCACATCCGTGGCCGGCACATTGACGGACCATTACAATCCAGCGGACAAAACCGTGAATCTGAGCGAGGGTGTATATCGCAGCAACAGCATAGCCGCTGCCGCCGTTGCCGCCCATGAATGCGGACATGCCGTTCAACATGCCACTGCCTACCGATGGCTTTCCATGCGTAGCCGCATGGTCCCCATGGTCCAATTCGGTTCCCAGTGGGCACAATGGATTCTCCTCGCCGGCATCCTGCTCCTTGGATTTGCCAAATTTATCGGGCAATGGGTTCTGCTTGTCGGCATCGTGCTTTTCGCCGTAACCACCCTATTCTCTCTTATCACACTGCCCGTGGAATATAACGCATCTGAACGCGCCGTGGAATGGTTAGACAGCACCGGCATCACCTCCGGACAAGAAACGGTTAAGGCCAAAGACGCTCTCAAATGGGCCGCACGCACATACCTCATCGCTGCCCTCTCCTCATTGGCCACCCTACTCTACTACATTTATATATTCTTGGGGAGGAGAGATTAGTTTCAAGTTTCAGGTTTCAAGTTTCAGGTTTAGGCTAATACTCTTAACTTCTAAATTTCTTAATTCACGCTAATATTATGAAAAAACTTCTCATTTCGTTATCACTCGTATGTGTTTGCGTATTGAATTTCGCACAGACAAACGTTTATCGGCTTCCGTTGGATAGTGGCCAAACCATCAAAGGCAGCACGTTCTGCTATATGCTGCCCACCACGTCCTTGAAAGTTACGGTTACGGTAACCAAAGTACGGGAAATCAAGGGCTATTATGCCGATTATGCGGAAAGTCTGCTCGGGTTAAAAAACGTCATTACCGAAAACCGCACGTATTATAAAATCAAAGGCATCAACCTTGAACCTGTAATCCGACCAGATGCAAGAGAATGCTACTTGGTCATGCTTTCCAGCAAACAGGTAAAGAACAACTATCTAACAACATTATCTTCTCAACCTTTTGATAAAAATTACAAAGACGAGGCCAGCTGCTTTACCACCTCCACCACACCTATTCCAAGTTTCTTCAAAAACTATTCAGATCCGACCTATACTGAAATGGAGGATTCGTTTGTAGAGACCAAAATCATCGACGGTGTCGTCACACAAGTGCCTTCCAATCGCACAAAATTAGTTTCCAAATCCAATAATCAGAAAGCACAAGAAGCCGCTGACGCCATTGGCAAAAGCCGCAAAGACCAATACAACCTCGTAGCTGGCGAACAGGAAACGGCTTATTCCGCAGAAGCTTTGGACAAAATGCTGACCGAACTCAAGCAATGGGAAGAAAACTACTTAAACCTCTTCACCGGACTTGTTTTGGAAGACGAAATATCCTACGTCTTCTACGTTGACGAAAATTCTCCATTTGGAGACGATTTCGAATCTAATCTCCCCATATTCTCCTTCGATTCAAAGACAGGATTAGAAATCAACGAGGATTATAGCAACAGCGGCAAATCCGACAATTCCTACACACTAAGTTTTGCGCCCGTCTATAAGACTATCGAAATTGATACGGCTTTGGCAAACGCCCGTCAAGGACAAAAAAGTGCGAAAAGTAACGGATATTTCTATCGCAAACCCATGCCCGTGAAAATCAAGATGATGTATAACAACAACGAAGTATATGATTTCGGCATCATCAACATGTATCAATTTGGAAGAATCCAATCTCTATCTCCAAACCAAGATACTTTGAATATCAGCGATTTCGGTATTGTCTATTAATCCTACGGCTATGAGAAAATATTTGCTTTGCAGTTTGCTAATCGCCACCACACTTGTTTTTTCCGGATGTTCCAATCATGAAGGGAACAAACTCAAGCGCCAGATGAAAACCTTAGCGAAAGAGTATTTAGAGAACAACAAAATTTCTGACTACGATTCGCTCTCCATCGAATGTGTTGACACGCTGACCGAACTCGGATATGCGAAACTGACTTCTGAGTTATTAGCCAACATGGAAGAGGCCTATCAAATGCAATTGGCAGGCACAGCCGACGTAGCCACCGCCAACGAGCTCAATGCCAATCTGAATGAAATCGTCAGTGCGGAAAATGAATTTGAAGATTTGATGGACAACGGAGACCTTAAAACGTCGGGAATATTGTTATTCATGGTCACGGGAACGTTTTTGGATAAGAACAAAGACAAGCAAGAGTTCATGTTCTTGGTCAATTCCGACAAGAAAACGCTGCATGTGTTAGATCCGTTTGGAAACAATCTATTACAAAAAAACGGGGAATAAAATTCACATATTTCGATGACATACCCTTGGGGCGACAATCGCCGTTTTCATTCCTATAATCTTTTCTTAAGAGAACACTTTGGAGGTCGGATGCAAAAGCTGACCTTGGATGCGGGCTTTACCTGTCCGAATCGAGATGGCAACTGCGGAACCGGAGGATGCACTTATTGTTTGAATGACGCTTTCAATCCCAAGTACTGCCACCCATCCAAAAGCATAACAACGCAATTATCCGAAGGAATGGAATTTCATCGACACAGAAGTCGAAATGTCAAAGGGTATCTGGCCTATTTTCAAGCGTTTTCCAACACATACGCTCCTTTGGACACCTTAAAGATGCTTTACGAAGAAGCCCTGCGTGCGCCAAGCATACAGGGCTTAATCATCGCCACACGCCCAGACTGCCTGAGCGAGCCACTTTTAGATTATTTGCAAGAGCTATCCGAGCAGACGTATATTGCCATAGAAATCGGCATAGAGAGTTGTCATAATAAAACATTGGAACGCATCAACCGCGGGCACGATTTTGAATGTTCGGTGCAGGCCATTCAACAAGCACACAAACATCAGCTATCCGTTGGCACCCATCTTATTTTCGGATTGCCTGGCGAGACTCCGGAACTATGGATGGAAGACATTACCCTCCTCAACAAACTGCCAATCCATAGCATCAAATTCCATCAGCTCCAAATCATCAAAGGCACCCGTATGGAAACAGATTACCAAGAACATGCCGATGAGTTTTATCCACTCCCATTCGATTTCTACACCGATTTTTTAGTAAGATATATAGAACAATTACGGGCGGACATTGTCATTGAGCGTTTTGCCAGCGAAGTTCCCGCACAATACCTATCCTTTTCCAACTGGAAACATCAACGCTACGAGACATTGCTCCAGGCCTTAGAACAGAAATTGGAATCTGCCGACACATGGCAGGGAAAACTTTGCAAACTATAATTCAAGAATTTTCTTTTTCTTACTCATTCTTCACACAACGCACGGAATAAGCAGCGTCTTTAGGTGTGCAATTGATTTCGACCGTGGCATTGGCAGAATAGAACTGATGTATCGGAGAAGTAACATCACTGCCTTCTGTAGCAGTCCAGAAGCCAGCGTTCAAGCCAAAACCATCTATGGAATGGAAGAAATTACCGGCAGGCAGGACATTCATGCCCGACGTGTTGTTTTTAGACAAATCATCCACGATGGAGCATTCGGGGTTGCGAGTCATGAACTCCAAATTCGGAGATTTCCATTCTTCTTTGGCAGCCATACATTTAG
>JAZUEE010000013.1:0-4974 GCA_045639985.1 Bacteroidales bacterium | reverse complement strand
GATTAACCGCGCACGCACCCGATACGGTACGGAAGTGGTTTTTGCCGACACCGTGCGCGATACGTTTGAACGCTATGAAACGGAACACATTCCGACTGCCTACATGATGCTCAGCGACCAATCGCCCAACAGCCAAAAACGCTGTTATGTTACGCAGTTTATGAACCAAACGTCGGGGATGATTTACGGTGCCGAATATTTTGCCCGCAAATACGATATCCCCGTTTTGTATTACACGGTGGTGAAAGAACGATTGGGCAGATATAGAATAGATGTCCAGGTTGTTTCCGAACATCCTAACGAGCAGCCCGAATATGCCATCACCCAGCGTTACGTCGAATTGCTGGAGAGAGACATTCGTCAAGCCCCTGCCTTCTGGCTTTGGAGCCATCGCAGATGGAAATTCGAGTTTGAATAAATCCTTTGAACATAAGTTGTTGTATTTGTTCTTGAAAAAAACAGTTGCGATAATAACATGAAATACGTCATGTTATTTTTAGTACCTTTGCCGCCGTTTTTCAAAAAATGGAATTGAAGAGGAAAATATCGCTGTTTTTTGTGCTCGTGGCTATGGCCGCGGTACTTGGTCATGCCCTGATTCCGCATTGCCATCACGCTGACGGCGTTTATATTATGGCACACGGTCATCATCACCACTGTCATCACCATAGCGGCGACGGTACCCTCCAAATCTGCGAAAATGACCATGATGACGAAGTCCAAGAAGACTGTCTTTCCGAAAAGTCTTTTTTGAAAACCTCAGCCAGTGAACAAATCCATAACCATTGTGTATATACCCTAATGGCCACTTTGCCGGCGGAAATACCAATTCCGACATCGGACGAGACATCTGCCGATGCGCTGTGGGTCCCCTTTACGATAGAAACGTACTATGTCACCTGGCTCTATGGCTCGGGCGGTCTCCGAGCACCCCCAGTACAGGCGTAAAGAGTAGGAACGTAAAAGAATTACGTCCGTTTTAGGTCTCAAGTTTATTCATTTCGTTCATATTCTCCTTGCAGCTCAGCAAAGCCAGACAAGTTGTGTCTTTGCTGTCGCTTGCTGCATTGAAACAAGTTTAAAGGTGCCTCCAGAATAGGAGACTATTAACCATTCATCCTTTTATACAATATTATTATGAATACAAGAAAAATAGCATACACTATATGTTGTGCTGCCGGGTTGTTGTATGGCTGCCACCACCATCACGATCATGACCACGAGCACGAACATGAACACGAACATCACGAGAGCAATTTGATTGCTTTTCACGATGAACAAGCTGAAAAGGTGGATTTTGCCTTAGATACCTGCCGGATGGCTCCTGTCGGCAAGGTCATCAAAACGGTGGCGCAGATTATGCCGTCGCAGGGCGACGAACAATTGGTGGTCGCCAAAAATGACGGACTGGTGCTCTTTTCGGGCGAGGCCGTCGTCAGCGGCAAGTCCGTGGGTGCGGGTCAACTCCTGTGCCAAGTGGAAGGTGATGCCGTCCAAGGCAGTAGCCTGACCGTGCGCATCCAAGAGGCCGCTTCTGAGTACGAGCGCGCCCGCACAAACTATGAACGCAAAAAGGAACTGGCCGCCGACAAGATTGTGTCGGAAAGCCAACTGCAACAGGCCAAGTCGGAGTACGAAAAAGCCAAAGCCGTGTATGACAACCTGCGCGGTAATTTCAGCTCCGGACGCCAATCTGTCAAAAGCCCGATGAGTGGCTTTGTGAAACAGGTCTATGTTACGAACGGACAATATGTCCAGGCCGGCCAGCCAATTCTTTCCGTGTCTAAAAACCAGAATCTCTTTATTAAAGCCGAAGTGCAAAGCAAATACTACTCGGATTTGTCCAATCTTATGGACGTGAATTTTTCGCTGAGAGGTAAGAATGAGACGTACTCGTTGTCCGAATTGGACGGCAAGATGCTTTCCTACGGCAAATCTGCCGATATGGATAACGCGATGATTCCCGTGGTCTTCCAGGTTCGCAACAAAGGCGATTTGGTGGCGGGCACGTTTGTGGATGCCTACCTCAAAACGTCCTCGTCCTGCCAGGCGATTTCCGTGCCCAAAGAGGCCGTTGTCGAGGAAATGGGTGCGTACTTTGTGTTTGTCTATAATAAGCCGGAAATGTACGAAAAACGCCCCGTGCAGATTGGCAGCAATGACGGCAGAATGATTGAAATCACGGACGGCCTTTCCGAGGGAGAAATCTATGTGTCCAAAGGCGCCATCTATGTGAAATTGGCACAGTCGGCTGGCGCGTTGGATGCCCATTCTGGTCATGTTCATTAAAATAGGGAGGACTGGCAATGAATATTATCAATGCTATCATCAGGTTTTCCCTGAAAAACAAACTGTTGGTATTGGCTGGCGCACTGCTGATTGTTGTTGGCGGTGTCTGGTCCATTGAGAAAATGGACGTGGATGTGTTTCCAGACTTGACTGCGCCGACCGTTGTTGTCATGACGGATGCGCACGGTATGGCTTCCGAAGAGGTGGAACGCCTGGTTACGTTCCCGATTGAGACGGCTGTGAATGGTGCTACCAATGTGCGTCGCGTGCGCTCGGCTTCTATGTATGGCTACTCATTCGTCTGGGTGGAGTTCGACTGGGGTATGGATGTGTTCCGCGCCCGCCAGATTGTGAGCGAGAAGATGGTGGCTCTCAACGATGAGCTGCCCGACGGCATCAGCCCGGTGCTGGCACCGCAATCTTCTGTGATGGGCGAAATCCTCTTTGTCGGATTGCAGTCGGACAGCACTTCACTGATGGATTTGCGCACGTTGGCTGACTGGGTGGTGAAACCCGCCATCCTTTCCACGGGCGGCGTCTCACAAGTAACTGTTATTGGCGGTGATATGAAACAATATCAAGTACTGGCCGATCCGCAGAAGATGCTGCGGTATGGTGTTACGATGCACGAACTGGCAGATGCCTGCACGGGCAGCAGTCTCAATTCCACCGGCGGCGTGGTCCGCGACTTCGGCAATGAGTTTGCCGTGCGCGGAATGGCTCGTACCTGCGATACGGACGAATTGGGCAGAACATTTGTGAAAATGTCCGATGGCATCCCCGTGGTGCTTTCCGATGTGGCGGATGTGCAAGTCGGCAGTGCCCCGAAAATGGGCTACGGCTCCCGGAATGCCAAACCGGCCGTTATCTTGTCTATCTCCAAACAACCCAATATCAATACGTTGAATGTCACGAAACAGATTGAGGAAAATCTTGCCGAAGTGCAAAAAACACTGCCCGCGGATGTGAAAATGGATACCCATATTTTTCGCCAAGCCGACTTTATAGAATCTTCCGTCCACAATGTGGGGGAGGCGTTGATTGAAGGCGCTATCTTTGTGGTAATCATTTTGTTCCTTTTCCTGTTTAGTTATAGAACTACCATAATTTCTGTCTTGGCAATTCCCTTGTCTTTGTTGGGAAGTGCTTTGGTCTTGAATTTGTTGGGGATGGATGTTAATACGATGACGTTAGGTGGTATGTGTATCGCCATCGGCTCGTTGGTGGATGATGCGATTATAGACGTGGAGAATGTCTATAAGCGGTTGCGGCAGAATCATGCGTTGCCCGTCGAAAAGCGCCGTTCCACGTTTGATGTGGTATATGAGGCATCTGCGGAAATTCGTTCATCCATTCTGAATGCCACCTTTATCGTGATGGTGGCTTTTGTGCCGCTCTTCTTTCTGTCCGGTATGGAGGGTCGAATGCTCAAACCGTTGGGAATCGCCTTTATCGTCTCCCTGTTTATGTCTTTGATTGTGGCTATGACACTGACACCGTTGTTGTGCAAAATGCTCCTGACCGATGAAAGATATTTGGATAAGAATCAGCAGGATAGCAAAATCTCTGCCAAGTTGTCTGCGGGCTACAAACGGGCTTTGTCTTGGGTGCTGAGCCACAAGAAAGTGGTGGGCATAGCGTCCGTTTCTTTGTTGGTCGTTGCCATTGTGATTTTCAGCACGATGGGACGTGGCTTCTTGCCCGATTTCAATGAAGGTTCTCTGACTATATCGGCCGTGAGCAAGCCGGGAGTTTCTTTGGATGTCAACAATCAGTTGGGCAATCTGATAGAGCAGGAGCTGTTAAGTATTCCTGAAGTTACGAGTACGGCGCGTCGCACGGGCCGTGGCGAGTTGGACGAACATTCTCAGGCCACGAATAGTGCCGAAATAGACGTGAATTTCGATTTGCAGAAACGCAGTCAACAGGAGTTCTTGGAAGAGGTTCGTCACAAACTGGGCGAGATTCCGGGCATCGCCGTTACGATAGGACAACCGTTGGGCCACCGTATCGACCACATGCTGTCGGGTACGCGCGCCAGCATCGCCATCAAGGTGTTCGGTACGGACTTAAGCCGTATGTATTTGATTGGCAATAAAATCAAAAGCGTGATTGAACCCATTGAGGGCTTGGTAGATGTGAATGTGGAACAACAGGTGGAAACGCCGCAGTTGCAAATTCGCGCTGACCGCTCGATGTTGGCCAAATATGGCATCTCGATGGAGGAATTCAATCACTTTGTGGAAATGGCTTTTGCGGGCGAAAAGGTTGGCGATATCTACGAAGGCCAACGCAGTTTTGACTTGGTTATCCGTTTGAATAAAAATTATACGGATAATATTGAAGATGTCAAATCCGCATTGATTGATGCATCCGATGGACGCAAAATCCCGTTGGAGGAAGTTGCAGATGTTGTGTCTGTTGGTGGACCTAATTCCATTTCTCGTGAAAATGTGCAACGCAAATTGGTCGTGTCCGCCAATGTGTCCGGTCGCGATTTGAAGAGCGTGGTGGATGACATCAAGCACGAGGTTGGCGAGGAAATCACGTTGCCCGAAGGTTATCGTATTGAGTACGGTGGACAGTTTGAAAGTGCAGAGAAGGCATCGCGTACGCTGGCACTGACAACCATTTTGGCAATATGCGTTATCTTCTTCCTGCTTTATGTGGAGTTTAAAAATGTTT
>JAZUEE010000012.1:0-1920 GCA_045639985.1 Bacteroidales bacterium | reverse complement strand
GCCGTCAGTCGGGCAGGATTTCCATAGCACACAGCATCATTTGTGGTTATCACGTCGGGCAACAACGGAGCGGTATGAAACACAATCACCTTGGAACTGGTGAGGGCATCCGTGGTAATCTTGCACTTCCAACCTGAATAGTTCACACTCACATCCGCATGCCAACGCACGGTCAGACTACTGCCCGTAGAGATGTAATTCATAGAGGAATGTCCGCCGTGTAAGTCTGCCATTTGACGCGCATCCGTACTTTCACCATCATAGATGTACAAATGGTCACAATAATCCTCACTATCAAATTCATCCAAATGCAGGACGATGCGGCCGCTGACCGCCGTAAACGTATGCGTCACGTCCATATTGTCATTATAGGGCCCATCGGGACCGCCAACGTCATAGAACAGGATGGTGTCTGTTGCGGAAAGAAGCGTCGTCTGATTGTTCTTTTCCGCATTCAGATTAAATTCAATCGGGTCCTTTTCCGTTTTGAACAATTCCAAATCTATCGGGCAGTTCAATTCTTTGGTGGCCACCACGTAGTAGAGGGAGTCCGCGACCTGGTTTTGCGGGGTGAAGACGGATTTCCCGCCGGGATCCACCGTGTCTCGGTGCAGGACGGTGGTCAGGTCTTTGTCCAACCACGCATACAGGACGGGAGCATCCGCATTAGAGGAGGCCGTCAGTCGGGCGGTACTGCCGGAGCACACCGCATCGTCCGTCGTCACCACGTCGGCCAACAACGTGGGCTGGCGCAAGAAGACATGGACCGCCACCATATTGGAGACAAGCAGGGAGGGGATGTCTTGCTGTTCAATTAGCGTATCGCTCACAACGACATAGTAGGTTGCATCGGCCGTCTGGTTTTCAGGTTCGAAGACAGACACGCCCCCTTCATCGTTAACGACCTCCTGTTTCAGGATTTGGGTGCCGGTGCCATCCAACCAAGTGAAGTACTGCGGATAGGCCAATGTAGATTTGGCTACCAAATGAGCCTTCTGCCCATAACAGACGGTTGAATGGGAAACTTGCAAAGTCGAATCGGATGTGGGCACGAGATCCGTATTTTGCGCATACACGGTCGTCAGCCCAACAGCCATCAGCAAGGTAAGGAAAGCGATGAGAACGTTTGCACGCACGTGCGTTCTTCTTTTTATTTCTTTCAGATTGGAACGACCATTATCCATGGAGATTCCCATGTTATCTGATTCATTCAAAGCGTAGTTATTTTCCATATTGTATTTATTATTGTCAATTTTCAAGTTGGCAGGCCCATTTCCCAAAATAGAGATGGGCAAATTGATGTCTAAAACTGTTTTTCAAGTAACTGATAATCATATATTTATCACATACAGACACAAAATCGCAGCTTACGCGACAAAGTTGCGAAAATACTTAAAATAACCATACGACGTACAGTCTTTTTTTAAAGGTACAAATATATAAAGAAGAGCACACACATCCCTTTCGGACGAAGTATCTATTTTGCTGATATCCAGTAATCAAACGAGTAATTCTGAAATTCCTGCAGAGCGATGCGATAGGATTCATCGTAATCTGTCACGCGCCCGCAATTGTGCACGTAGGGATTGATACAGCGTTTTTTGGCCGGCACCTTCAATGCGTTCGGGCCGGCCTCGCCCACCATAATCTTGCTGAGCGAACGGTAGCACGCCCATTGTTCCGCAATTTCTTTATTGGCTGTAAGTTTTGCAATGATGTCAGGCTCTGACAACATCAGATCGGGCTCCGCAATGACGCCGCGCACAATGGCCTCTTTCAGCAGCAGAGCTAAGCGCTGCATGGCATAGCGGTCCTCGTCGCTGACGTAAATTTTGGAGCATTGCAGCGAAAGTCGGGCGAACGCCGATGCCAGTTCCGCATCCGTGAACATAATCTCGGGATTTTCCTCCTCATTGGTGC
>JAZUEE010000011.1:0-1764 GCA_045639985.1 Bacteroidales bacterium | reverse complement strand
CCTGCGCCCGCCAACCTGAAGATTGTCCGGAAGGTCAACTCCTGCAATCCGTTCAACTGGTTGAAAGTGGGACGCGAGATTGCCAAGAAAAAAGCAGACCTTGTGATTTTCGCCTACTGGATGTCCTTTATGGCTCCGTGTATGGGAACAATTGCCCGTAAAATCCGCAAGAACGGAGTATCCAAAGTCATCGCACTGGTCCACAATATGATTCCGCACGAGCCCAACATTTTGGATAAAATCTTCCCACCCTACTTCGTGAAATCGGTGGATGGATTTGTCGCCCTTTCGGAGTCCGTCGTCCACGACATCGAAAAGTTTGATAAACGCAACTGTCCGAAGACCTTTGCTCCGCACCCGATTTATGACCATTACGGCGAAAGGATGCCGCGCGAACAAGCCCTGACGGAACTCGGCCTGGACAAAGATTCCAGATATGCACTATTCTTCGGGTTCATTCGCGCCTACAAGGGCTTGGACTTGCTCTTGAATGCTTTTGCAGATGAGCGCCTGCGCACGATGCCCGTGAAGTTGGTCGTGGCCGGGGAATTTTATGAAGACGCGGCCCATTATCAAAACCTCATCGATCAACTGGGCATTCGCGACAACGTTGTCTTGCACACGGATTTCATTCCCAACGACCGCGTGAAACTCTACTTCAATGCTGCAGACATTATCACGCAGCCCTATAAGACGGCCACACAGAGCGGGGTCACTCAAATTGCTTTCCATTTTGAAAAATCCATGCTGGTCACCAATGTGGGCGGCTTGTCAGAAATCGTGCCTGACGGAAAAATCGGGTATGTGGTGGAACCCGATGCCAAACAGATTGCAGATGCTTTGTGCGACTTCTTCCAGAATAACCGTCAGACAGACTTTGAAGCAAACATAGTGGAAGAGAAGAAAAAATATGCGTGGGGCCGGATGACCGAAGCCATTAATGGACTTTAACTTTTACATTAACATTAACTTCAACGCTGATGAACCAAAGAATTTCCCAATCTATTACCGACAGCATCAACACCAAACAGGCGATATTAAATAATCCTGAATTCTTAGCCCGCATTGAGTCTGCAGCTGCAATCATCACCAACTCTTTGCGCAACGGCGGCAAGATCCACTTCTGCGGCAATGGCGGCAGCGCTGCCGATGCCCAGCACCTGGCTGCCGAACTCTCCGGCCGCTTCTATTTCGACCGCCCGCCGTTGAATGCCGAGGCGCTGCACTGCAATACCTCCTACCTCACCGCCGTGGGCAACGACTACGGCTATGACCTCATCTTCTCCCGCCTCCTCAAAGGTACGGCCAGGAAAGGAGATGTCATTGTCGGCATCTCCACTTCCGGCAATTCCAAAAATATCATCAATGCCTTTGAAGCGGCCAAGGAAATGGGTGTCTCCATCATCGCTATGACCGGCGAAACCGGCGGCAAAATGAAAGATTACGCCGACATTCTCCTCAACGTCCCGTCAAAAGACACCCCGCGCATCCAGGAAAGCCACATTATGATCGGCCACATCATCTGCGAACTGGTGGAGACAGAGATGTTCGGAAAGTAATATGATTTTCAATATGATTTTTATTAGATTTTGAGCGTAGCGACCTCGTTTTTTCCAAACATTTTCGAACAGATTCTTTATTGATTTTAAAACATCTATTAAAGAAAAATTTCTGCCACAACACAGTCACCTATATAAGTTCCAAAATCCCAATGAAAATCCCATCAAAAATAGCCAGGGAAAACTGGCTTTATAAGGAGTCGTC
>JAZUEE010000010.1:0-6507 GCA_045639985.1 Bacteroidales bacterium | reverse complement strand
GGGACGTGACAATCGCGAAAAGTGGATGTCCGAGGTAGTGCGTATCAAACAGGAGATGGATCCTGAAGAGGTGGCCACCATCATTTATACATCGGGAACGACGGGTCGTCCCAAAGGGGTGATGCTTTCCCATAAGAATTTCGTCACCAATGCCTACACACTTTCCACGATGCAGATTAACGACCATACCGGCAACATCCTCAGTTTTCTGCCGTTGTGCCACGTTTATGAAAGAGTCATCAATTACCACTACCAGATATTGGGCGCCAGCCTTTATTATGCGGCTTCACTCAGTACGATAGCCAAAGATCTCAAAGACATCCACGCGGTGGGTTTCTGCGCCGTACCGCGCGTGTTGGAAATGATGTTCGACAAACTCTATACGGCTGGGAAAGATATGAAGGGACTGAAAAAACAGATTTACTTCTGGGCTTTCCGCTTGGCAACGCAGTTTGATTATGAAAACCATAACTGGTTTTATGTGAAAAAAATACAGTTGGCAGACTATCTGGTGTATTCCAAATGGCGTGAAGCCTTTGGCGGCAACCCGATGATTGTGGTTTCGGGCGGTTCTTCCATCCAGGAACGCATCATTCGGCTCTTCTCTGCAGCCAAACTGCGCGTGTTTGAAGGTTACGGAATGACGGAAACGTCGCCCGTTATTGCCGTGAACAATCCGATCAAGAACATTTTCAAGATAGGAACCGTCGGCGAAATCATGTCCTGCATCGAATTCAAACTGGCAGAAGACGGTGAAATCCTGACTAAAGGCGACTGTCTGATGAAGGGCTATTATAAAGACCCTGAATACACCAAGGAAGTGATTGACGAAGACGGCTGGTTCCACACGGGCGACATCGGCACCATGATTGATGGCAGATATCTGAAAATCACGGATCGTAAAAAGGAAATCTTCAAACTCTCCACAGGCAAATATATCGCACCGCAAGTGTTGGAAAACAAACTTAACGAGTCGGAATATATCAACAACTGCATGGTGATTGGTGCCAGCGAGAAGTTCGCCTCCGCCATCATTGTTCCCAATTTCGATACCTTGCATTTTTGGTGTGTCAAGCACAAAATACATTATAATAACAATGCCGAAATGGTGCAAATCCCGGAAGTACAGAAACGAGTACAGAAGGAGGTTGAGAAAATCAATATAGGTTTGGCAGAACATGAACGCATACACCGTATCCGCTTAGTTAGTGAGGAATGGACACCGCAGACGGGTGAACTCAGTCCTACCTTGAAACTCAAACGTGCCGTGGTACTGAAAAAATACGAAGCACTTTGCCGCGATATTTACAACTACACGAACAAAGAACATAAGGAAGAAGAATTAAACAAGAAGAAAAATGAATAGACTTGCACTCGTTACAGGTGCTGATGGCGGTATGGGCACCATTCACACGCGCACACTCGCCCAAGCCGGCTATGAGGTCATTATGGCTTGCTATGATACAGAAGTGGCACGCCCCACATACGAGAAAATCCAAAACGAGACAGGTGCCACCTTGCACCTTATGCAGGTTGATTTGGGCAATTTGAACGATGTTGTCCGCTTCGCCAATGAGGTTAAGTCCCAATTCAGTTCGCTCCAAATCCTTCTGAACAATGCCGGTGTGCTTTGCCACCATGCTAAAAACAGCGTTAACGGTGTGGAATATACCGCAGCTGTCAACTATTTGGGACACTTCACGTTGACAAACGCGCTGCTGCCCATCATGGGCGAAGGCACCCGTGTGGTCAGTATGATTTCCATCGCCTATATTATGGGCAAGATTAACACAAATTTCCTTTCCGAAACAGACGACAAGAAATTCAACCGCTTTACCACGTACGGCAATTCCAAACGCGCCTTGTATTACTTTATGCTGGACGTGGCAGACGAATGGAAAAAACGCGGTATCTGTATCAATGTGGCCGACCCCGACATTGTCAGTACAGGTATTATTCGCCAGGGCAATATCGTGGTGGACAAGCTCTGTGATTGGATTTTCCGTCCGCTCATCAATACTCCGGAAGAAGGAGCCGCCACTATGTTGGCAGCCGCACTGAACCCTGAATTTGAAGGCGTTACAGGCTGCTATTTTAAAAAGAAAAAAGTTGTCTCGCACAATAAGCGCTTTTACAATAATGTAAAGGAAAGAGAATTTCTGCGCGAAATCACGTGGCAGACTTTAAAACGCAACAATATCGAATTATGATAATTCCGGATTATCTACAAAAAAACGATACGGTGGCCATTGCCGCTCCCGCCCGGAAAATTTCCCGCCCGGAAATCGCACCGGGAGAAGAGCTGCTGCGCCATGCAGGTTTTAACGTTTATTATGACGAACGACTCTTTGCCGAAGACAATCAGTTTGCCGGAAATGACGAGGTGCGTGCCGCATATTTCCAAGATTTACTGAATAATCCGAAGGTGAAAGCTATTTGGTGTGCCCGCGGCGGCTATGGTTCCGTACGCATCATCGACAAATTGGACTTTTCCACTTTTGTTAAAAATCCCAAATGGATTTGCGGTTATAGTGATGTGACGGTTTTCCATTCTCACATCAATAAAAATTTTAATATCGCCACACTACATGCCACCATGCCGATTAATGTGCATGAAAACCAATACGATACGGAAGCCAACCGCACATTTATTGCGGCATTGAAAGGTGAGAAGCTGCGTTATGAACTTCCTGTGCATCCATTCAATAGATCGGTGGATGTTTGTGCTCCCGTCATCGGTGGCAATATCTCGATGTTGTACTCGCTGTTAGGTTCTCCCTCTGACGTGGATACTGCGGGTAAAATCCTTTTTATGGAAGATTTGGATGAGTATTTATATCATATAGATAGAATGATGGCCAATATCGAGCGCAACGGCAAATTTCAAAATCTGGCGGCGCTTGTAGTCGGGCATCTCAGTGATATGCATGATAACACCATCCCTTTTGGGCGCACTGCGGAGGAAATTGTCGCAGAGCATGCTGCCAAATACGATTTCCCCCTCTTTTTCAATTTTCCAGCAGGGCATTTGTCTGACAACCGCGCCATCCGTATGGGCTGCGAAATGCGCCTGTTTTGTCAGGATAATAAGATTATTGTTGAAAATTAAACGATATGAACATTCACTACTTGCTAATGCGCTTGTGCGGATTCAAACCGATAGGAATCCATCCTTTTACAGAAAAAAAATGTGTCGTTATTATGGCACCCCACACCTCCGTGGTGGATTTTTTCTTAGGGTTGATGATGATCCGCTATTTGAAACTCAAGATGGTGATGGTGATGAAGAAGGAATTCTTCGTCTTTCCCGTAAAATACATACTCAAAGCAATGGGCTGCGTGCCTGTAGATAGAGCGCATGCCTTGCATTTCGCGGAATTTGCCACCAATATTGTGAAAGAAAGGGACGAAGTTCATCTCATCATCTGTCCGGAAGGCACCCGCAAAAGAGTGGAGAAGTGGAAACGCGGCTTTTACCAAATCGCCGTTGGAGCCAATGTTCCTATCGGCTTGAGCCATATTGACTTCCGCACCAGAACCTTGGGTATTGGCAAACTCTTCTATCCCACGGGCGACTATGCCAAAGATATGGTGGAAATAGAGAAATACTATTGTGGAATGGTTGGTTACAAAAAAGGAAAATTCAATTTGGAGGATAAGCCGCAGACTAAGCACGAATGGAATTAAGATTTTTATCCCTTAAAATGCCGTAAAAATCAAAATATTTTATGTACGTTTGCGCCCTCATTAAAAAATAGATTTATGCGCCCAGATTTTAGTAACGTTGACTTCAAGAAAGTTCCTGAAAATCACGAGGATTTTCGTGAATGGGAAAAACAAAACAATATCCGTGCGGATTGGATGACCGCGGAACAAATTCCTGTAAAACAGGTTTATGGTGCCGATGACTTGGCCGGAATGGAACACCTGAATTATACGGCAGGTATCCCTCCCTATCTTCGCGGACCGTACTCTATGATGTACGCTTTCCGCCCGTGGACAATTCGACAATACGCCGGTTTCTCTACCGCTGAAGAGTCCAATGCCTTTTACCGTCGTAACCTTGCTGCCGGTCAAAAGGGTTTGTCCATCGCCTTTGACTTGGCTACCCACCGTGGTTATGACTCCGATCACCCGAGAGTCGTCGGTGATGTAGGTAAAGCTGGTGTCGCCGTGGATTCCATCCTCGATATGAAAATCCTTTTCGACCAGATTCCGTTGGATAAGATGTCTGTTTCCATGACGATGAATGGAGCCGTGCTCCCAATTCTCGCTTTCTATGTGGTGGCAGCCGAAGAACAAGGCGTCAGCATGGACCAACTTTCAGGTACTATCCAAAACGATATTCTGAAAGAGTTTATGGTTCGTAACACCTATATTTACCCGCCATTGCACTCCATGAAAATTATCGCCGACATTTTTGAATTTACGTCCAAAAATATGCCGAAATTCAACTCCATATCTATTTCTGGTTATCACATGCAGGAAGCAGGCGCTACCGACGATATCGAGTTGGCTTATACGTTGGCTGATGGTTTGGAATATCTTCGCGCAGGTGTCAACGCCGGTATGAGCGTGGATGATTTCGCACCGCGCTTGTCATTCTTCTGGGGCATTGGTATGAACCATTTCATGGAAATAGCCAAGATGCGTGCCGCTCGTATGCTCTGGGCTAAGATCGTGAAACAATTCAATCCGAAAAATCCGAAATCTATGGCGCTGCGTACACACTGCCAGACTTCCGGTTGGTCACTGACCGAACAAGATCCGTTCAACAACGTGGCTCGTACTTGTGTAGAAGCTATGGGTGCAGCACTCGGACATACGCAGTCTCTGCATACTAATGCATTGGATGAAGCTATTGCCCTCCCAACAGACTTTTCCGCACGTATCGCTCGTAATACTCAAATTTACATTCAGGAAGAAACCAAGGTATGCAAGTCTATTGATCCTTGGGCAGGTTCCTATTATATTGAAAGTCTTACACACCAAATTGCTCATCGCGCTTGGAAACACATTCAGGAAATCGAATCCTTGGGCGGTATGGCCAAAGCTATTGAAACAGGTATCCCTAAAATGCGTATTGAAGAGGCATCGGCCCGCAAACAGTCACGCATCGACTCTGGTAAGGAATCCATTATTGGTGTCAGCAAGTATAAATTGGATAAGGAAGCTCCGATTGAAACACTCGAAGTTGACAATACTGCTGTTCGTGAAGCCCAGCTCAAACGTTTGGCAGAACTTCGTGCCAACCGTAATGAGGCCGATGTTAAAGCAGCTTTGGCTGCTTTGACTGAATGCGCTAAGACGGGCAATGGCAACTTGCTGGATCTTTCCATCAAGGCCGCTCGCGTTCGCGCATCTCTTGGTGAAATTTCCGATGCTCTTGAAGAAGTCTATGGTCGTTATAAAGCAAAAATTAATTTGATTTCCGGCGTGTACAGTGCAGAACAACAAAATAACGCAAGTTTCAAGAAAGCTTGCGAAATGTGTGACGAATTTGCCAAGAAAGAAGGTCGTCGTCCTCGTATTATGATTGCCAAAATGGGTCAAGATGGCCACGACCGCGGCGCTAAGGTTGTTGCCACAGGATATGCCGACATCGGTTTCGACGTGGATATGGGACCGCTTTTCCAAACGCCTGCCGAAGCAGCAAAACAAGCTGTAGAAAATGATGTCCACATCATGGGTGTATCTTCTTTGGCTGCTGGACATAAGACTCTTGTTCCGCAAGTAATTGAAGAACTCAAGAAACTCGGTCGTGAGGATATTATGGTTATTGTGGGTGGTGTCATTCCTCCGCAGGATTATGAATTCCTCTACAATGCCGGTGCTTCCTGCATCTTCGGACCGGGTAGCATTATCAGCGACTGTGCTATCAAAATGCTCGAAATCTTAATGCAAGATTAATGCTTGAAATCTAATAAAAGAAAAGAGGGTGACTGAAAAAATAGTCATCCTCTTTTTTTTGTGAAAATTGTCAATGCACTGTTCACAATTTCCCTTTTGCCGTTCCGAATTTTTTATTATTGGTGTCCGATAAAATTTTTTGAGGGCAAAAAATAAGGGCTGATTTCTGTTTGTGAAGCCAGCCCTTTGTGTTATTTTTGCTGTGTTACAAAATTAAAAATAACATGGGCAAAAGTACACATTTAGCGGACAGCCGCTCTATGCTCAGGTGATAAAATTGCTTGACAAGTCGAAAATTCTTCAAACCAGCCGGGAGAACGGCGGAGAACGTTACACGAAACGCTTCAACATCTGGGTTCATCTGGTGGTGATGCTGTATGCCGTAATCATGAGGTTCGACTCGTTGAGGGAGATAGCCGCGTCCCTGTTCGCAGAGGCGCGGAAACTGAACCATCCCGGTCTGACCTCCAAGATGGGCCGCAGCACGCTGGCGGATGCCAACAAAAGACGTTCGGAACACATTTTCGAGGAGATCTACCGCCATCTGTACGGCAGATACGGGGAAGTGCTTTCATCGGACAGCCGAAGCCGCAAAAC
>JAZUEE010000009.1:0-6808 GCA_045639985.1 Bacteroidales bacterium | reverse complement strand
CGCGAAATTTACAACGCCCACTACGAATATAAAAAAGCCGGCGTTGTTCTTTCCGAAATCCAACCCGTCAACACCGTTCAAACGGTACTATTTGATGAAATTGACCATGGGAAACATAATCGCCTGATGAGCGTTTTGGACGATATCAATCGAAAGCAGGGAAAACATTCCGTAGTAGTTGCCGCCGCCGGATTTGACGGAATCAAAATGAATCGCCAACATCTATCCCAAAATTATACATCCGATTGGAACGACATCCTCACCATCAAATTATAAAATCAAAAAAGAGCTTCTTTACCTGAGAAATCAGTTCGGAGTATATACATCAAAACTCTTATCTTCATAAAAGAAGATAATTTTCGCGATTTTTTTATCGCTCTGAGAATTTGATATTCTATCTCTTTTCGATTCTCTGTTGGAAATATGAGAATCTGACGCACGCCCTCGAGAACGGACAGGCGCTGAAATAGTTTCGGAATCCGAAACGCTTTGCACGTCACGACTTGGAGTGGGATTATTAGCATACACCTCTTCATTGGGAACGTCAGCATCCAATGCTTCTTGAACACCTTGCTTTTTCTCAATCGTGGGCCGTTTGCCTTCCGCAAATTCCATCGCTGCAAACAAATCAGTTTGCATCATATTGTCCACATTAGAAACAGAAACAGGTGGTAAATCCTGTTTTAAAGCAGAACTCCCCGAAGAATCCTGAAGCATATTTCCAATACCCATAATCAACCATTCAGTGGAAATCTCTGGAAACGCTGACAATATCTTTTTTGCCACATCCAAACTCGGTTGATTGCGACCGGAAAATATGTGCGTCATACTGGAACGATTGATGTCTATGGCATCTGCAAATGCCGTTGTTGACATTTGTTTGTATTCCATAACTTGTTTAATCCTGTCAACCATAACTTGTTATTTAATTTTGTAAACTAATTCAAAGAAACAAACCACATGCTTGTAAAAACCAAGATACCAATGTGTATTTTTGTAAACAATATGATTACGATGAATATTTTACAAAGTTACACAAATAACTGTATGAAATACCCTCTTCAGCGATTTGTTTATAAAATTATACATTACAACTTTAAATAATAGTATTAATATTATAATTTTCAATTAAATACAATTGCAATAGCTATACCGTACAACTATGTTCATAAAATCGACCATATATCTAAATATCTACATTAGAGCATCAGTATAAAACATTTGGGTATAAGTATTTTATAGTTAATTATAGTATTGCGGTGTCGTTGTTATCTGGTGTGATTAGTGTTTGATCAATGCGGTGTTATTTTTGAGCATGTCCGTGTTGGTTTTTGCATTACGTTGGGATTTCCAAAGCACCAGACTATTTACATGTGTTTACTTTTGTAATTATAGTTGTGTTGTTTTGTTTACATTTGTCTCGTTTGATTACACCATGTGGTTTACAAATATAACACATTAGAATCACGGCCTTTTACAAATGACTCTGGGGTAAATTTCTCGGGATTTCACCTTCAATTACCCTATTCTAGTTATATTTGAAACTATGGTTAGTGAAAATTATTCAGTAGAAAACCGTATTTTTGCCGCCTGAAAAATTCATTGAAAAATATCACATCTATGAAAGGATTTTCCTGTGTTCTACTTTTAATTTGCTCCAACGTATTTATGACCATAGCTTGGTATGGAAATTTGAAAATGCAGTCATATCCATGGTTTAGCAAACTATCCTTACCTCTTATTATATTATTGAGCTGGTTAGTTGCCGGAATTGAATACAGCTTTATGATACCGGCCAACCGTATTGGATTTTCAGGAAACGGCGGACCTTTTAATCTGTGGCAATTGAAAGTTATACAGGAAGCCATCACGTTAACGGTTTTCACCATATTCACTTTGTTGGTTTTCCGTACGGAGCATTTTCAGTGGAATCATTTGGTCGGTTTCATATTTTTGATTTTGGCCGTCTTTTTCCTGTTCAAGAACAAAATTTTGGAAATATTTTTTTTCTAACAATATTTATGTTTTTCCAACGTTAAGCAATTCGTCAAAACAATAAAAACGAATATCATTGCTTATGGAAAATGTATCTACTCGTTATGAAAAGAAAACCGTGAAAAAGGAAAAGCCGTCACGCAGCGTCATCGAAAGCATTTTAAATTATTCCAGATCGTTAGCAGTGCTGACAAATCCGTACGGTAAATCCATCATGGTTATCAACAATTAATTAAAAGACGCCCGTATTCAAATGCGGGCTCTTTTAGTGTCACCCTACTATTATAGTATATGTGTGCGAATAAAATCGTAATTGGTCTTGGCAGCAATATAGGCAACCGGGCGGAAAATTTATCCCATGCCCGCGAGCTGATTGAAAAACGCATTGGAAAAATCGAGCAACAGTCTTCGATTACAGAGACCGAATCATGGGGATTTAGCGCTCCCCCATTTCTCAATCAGGCCATTGTAATTTCATCCGAAATGGAACCATTAGAATTACTTGATGCGTTACAAGAAATCGAAAAAGAATTGGGCAGAACGGAAAAAACAAAAATAGTAAACGGGCATCCTGTTTACAGCAGTCGCACCATAGATTTGGATATACTTGACTACGACAATATGCAATATAACGATGAGCGACTAACTCTACCGCATCCAAAGATTGCCTTTCGCGAATTTGTCATGGATGAGTTGAAAGAATTGGGATTATTGAATAAAATTTTACGCACACCCGAACAAAACAATGATACCATATAATTATATAGTTATTGAAGGATGTATTGGTGCCGGCAAAACAACACTTGCCCAGATGTTAGCGGCAGATTACAACGCGGAACTTGTATTGGAACGTTTTGCTGAGAATCCTTTTTTAGCAAAATTCTATAAAGATCCGGTCCATTATGCGTTTCCTGCGGAGATGACATTTCTCATGGACCGTTATCAGCAACTCAAGCAGCTGCTCAGCGCCCGCGACCTTTTCACCGACTGCGTTATTGGCGATTATTTTATTGACAAATGCATCATTTTTGCCAAAAACAATTTACTCTCTGACGAATTCAATCTATACAGAAATGTTTTTGAAACTATTTCTGAATTTCTTCCCAAGCCCGACCTCATACTATATTTATATAATGACACCGAACATTTGTTGCAAAATATTGCCAAACGAGGAAGGGACTATGAAAAAGGCATCACCGCTGAATATCTTCAAAACATACAGGACAGCTATCTCTCCTATTTCAGCCAGCATGCGTCCATCCCCATTCTGTTGGTTGAGACCGCCCGTCTCGACTTTGTCAACTACCTTCAAGACTACAACTGTATCAAACAATTGATTGAAACGAATTATACTGCTGGTATTCAGCGCGTAACATTTTAGCGATAATTCAAATCGCGTTGTTAAAATTATTTTTGAATCAACGGGTAAAACCAAGTCTTTTTTTTACTACTTTTGCCCGCATTTTTTGAAAAAGATAAAAAATAAAAACATAAAAATATGAAGACTAGAAAATTATTAAGCGTCCTACTGATTGTCGTAGTGGTTGTATTAGCCGTATTTGCTGCCCGTAGCATCATGCGTCCTGAAAAATTCAGACAAGTGTACGAAATGCGTAAGACAGCCAATGTCACCAATCTGACAACCATAAGAAGTGCCCAAGCCATTTACAAAACGGTTTATAAAAAATATGCCTCCACCATGGATAGTTTGGTTGACTTCGTCAACAACGGCACCGTTCAGATTGAAAAGAATGTCGGCCATTTTCCAGATTCCATGAGCGAAGCAGAAGCTTTCAAACTTGGCCTCATCCATAAAGAAGTGGTTGAAGTTCCCGCTCTCGAAAAAATGTTGGAACTGGACAACAAACTCACAGCTGAAAATTTCAAAAACTTCCAATATATTCCAGGCAGTGACAAAAAACAATACACCATCCAAATTGGTTCCATCGCCTCCAAGACATACGAAATTCCAGTATATAAAATTGACGTCCCTGTAGATGATATATTGGTAAATATGGATAACGCCATCAATCCGGAAGGCGCTGGTTTTTTCAAAAAACTTTGGAATAAGATTTTCTTCAACAATCTTTCAGGTGAAAAACAATACAAATCACTCTATGGCGACATGTACATGGGTTCATTGACGGAAGCCAGCACAGCCGGCAGTTGGGAATAACAGATTATGATGAATACTTTATTACACAATTATTATACGAAATCCATCCGCCTCACACCGGATGGATTTTCACTTTATAATCTATCCGAAGAAAACGGCCAACACCAAGCGCACTATCCTATCTCCGAGAATGCACTGATCTCAAACAAGGCCCCTGTTTTTTTTGACTTCGAAAAAAACACTTCGCAACCCATTGAGATTATTGTGGCAACAAGAATGCCCTTATTGGTCCCGGATATTATTTACGATGCCTCCAAAGATAAAGATTATTTGAGATTGCAGTTTGATATTTCGCAATTCGGACAATCTTACAACGAGTCCTTGGGACATTATCGTTCCTTGTTCTTTCTGACACAAAATGAATATTCCACACTTAACGAGCTGCCCTGCCAGGCAACTTTCAAAAGTGAAGTTTCCATTTTCTACGACTTTCTTATCCATCAACAAGTGGACAATGCGGTTTTACTGTCCCTCAATGAGACTTTTGCCGATTTTATTGCCGTTCAAAAAGGGGAACCGCTTTTAGTAAATAGAACCAAACACGTGGAGCAAGTTGACATATTATACTATACCATAAATTGCATGCAGCAGCTTGGCATGGAATCTCCAACACTGTTTGTGCAAAATTTTCAAAGTCAGAATAAAAAGCTGAACGATTTGCTATCGCAATACCTTGACAACATAATTTTTCTATAGCATGAGAATCATTAGTGGGAAAAACCGAGGCCGACATATTGTGGCGCCCGACAATCTGCCCGTTCGTCCGACAACGGATTTAGGGAAAGAGAGTTTGTTCAACATTCTTAACAACTATTTCTATTTTGACCGAGTCAAGGTTCTGGATCTCTTTTCTGGAACGGGAAACCTCACGTATGAATTTGCTTCTCGCGGAGCATTGTCAGTTATCGCCGTGGATGCGGACCAGCGGTGTACGAATTTCATCAAACGTACAGTTGAAAAATTGGATTTTCCCAATGTCGCCGTCGTTCATCAAGACGCCTTCCTATACACGGAACGCTGCCGACAAAAGTTCGACATTATTTTTGCCGACCCACCCTATCAATTGGAAGGCATTGAAAAAATCATTGATAACGTATTTGCCAACGAGCTGTTGAATCCAGACGGATGGTTGATTATGGAACATTCCAAAGAGCATGATTTTTCGGAGCATCCGCAATTCTTCCAACATCGGACATACGGCAAACTAAATTTCACTTTTTTAGTGAATATGACAGAAGACACTGAAAACGAAGCAGAGGAGGACGATACGAATGAATGATAAAAAATACTTGATAGTCGGATTGGGTAATGCCGAGCAACAATATGCCGGCACCCGACATAATTATGGTTTTGAGGTCGTGAATGCCCTTGCCAAATCCTTACATGCGGAATTCAAAGTTGATCGGCTGGCCTATATCGCAAGGGCAACGTACAAGGGCCGGACATTGGTTTTGGCCATGCCCACCACGTATATGAACTTAAGCGGGAAAGCTGTGAAATATTGGCTGAATGCAGAGGAAATTGAATCAGACCACTGCATGATTATTTGCGATGACTTGGACCTTCCCGTGGGGAGTTTTAAAATAAAACCCAAAGGTGGCGGCGGCTCGCACAATGGATTACTCAACATCATCGAGCAATTGGGACATTCCAACTTCGCACGACTTCGTTGTGGCATTGGCAAGGATTTCGCCCAAGGATATCAAATCGATTACGTGCTCGGGCATTTTTCATCCGAAGAATTAAAGTTGATTGAGCCCTGCATTGAACGTGCCTGCGAAGCGCTCAAATCATTTGCCACAGCGGGCATCCAACGTACCATGAACCAATTCAACACCACATCGGAAACGACCAACCAACAAGTTGTTAAGACAGAAAATATTTAAGAGATTACGAATATGAATATGAAAAAAGCACTATTGCTGATTTTGATGGTGAGCACACTATCCACTGCATTTTCACAAAAATGGTATCAAATCGGGTTTAAGATTTCCACCAGTTTTCTGCTCAATCGGGATTACTCAAATGAAGGCGACTACATAAACGGTCTTATGGACGCTGATTTCGGGTTGTTTTTCAGAGCCGGAAAATATGTGTATGGCGAAGTAGGATTGGGATACGCCTTTTATAAAGGGGATTATTCGAATGAGCTTCTCGGATATAGAGATGTTCGGGTGGAGACCCGTCATCTGCAACTACCCGTAAAAATTGTTGGGAACGTGGAATTTGGACGAGTAAGCAGTTTTCTCCCGTTTGTGGGAATTATCTATCAACCCATCATCCAAGTCACCGACAATGAAATCAACTTTGACAAAAACACGTTGAATAAGAACATGACCTTACTTACAACGGGGTTTGATTTCAAATTCGGACCTATTGTTTTAGGTGTCAATTATCGCTACGGATTGATGAATTTCTTCCAAAATAAAGAAGGAAAACACCCCCAGTATATAAACATTTGTGCTGGTTTCCAATTTTAACATATTCAAAATCAGATACAAACAAAAATAGTAATTTACTTTAGCAAATTAAAGAAAAAAGACTATTTTTGCGCCGTCATTTTTGGCAGGGAGCTTAGCTCAGTTGGTTTAGAGCATCTGCCTTACAAGCAGAGGGTCACTAGTTCGAATCTAGTAG
>JAZUEE010000008.1:0-5285 GCA_045639985.1 Bacteroidales bacterium | reverse complement strand
ATGACGGCCATTTCCGTCGTTGGTGTGGTGGATAGACCGATGTCGATGACATCCACTCCCATACCTTGCAATGTTCCACACACCAATCTGCCAACCATGTCTCCGGATATGCGAGCGTCTCGTCCTACTACGATGGTGAGTTTCTTGTTTGAATATCCATCTTGTAAAAACATTGCAAAAGAGGATGTTAGCTCGATGATATCAACAGGAGTGAGATTCTCACTCGCATGTCCTCCAATCGTACCTCGAATACCGGAAATAGATTTGATAAGCGTCATTGTTGTGTGTTTTAGTTTGTAGAAAAGGGCCGCAAAAATACATAATAATCTCACGTCTTAAGGCAGTTTTATGCAAAAAAATCTATTTTTGCGCCTCCATTTTTTAGCTATAATTCATATATTCTAACTAATACTATCGCCCATGCCAAAAGTCATCGTAAACATAATATCCTCTGAAAGTCCGCTTCCCGCTTATCTATTTGTTAAAGAGAAATATGTACAGGGTGACCAACTCCTGTTCTTGTCTTCAAAAGAAGGCCTATCCAATTTGAAACATATAGCAAAGGTACTTCAGGTTCCGTCCGAACAAGTGATGGAAATCGTTTTTAAAGAGGATGAGGATTTCACGTATGAGCGTATTTGCCGTCGTATTCGTGTCGAAATAAAGGAAAATGCGCATTATTATGTCAATTTGGCGGGTGGAACCCGCTATATGGCTTTGGCCGTACAACAGGCGTTTTCGCTGTCCCATGCGGATTTCTTTTACACCAATTTGCGGGACAACAATATTGTGAAATCTATTTTTGATGACAGTATTTATGATAACGACGATTATGTTTATCCCGTTCTTCGTCGGATGAGCATCGCGGAGTATCTTTCCCTGCATCAAATCAAACACGATGCGGACAATCGTCAGACACATCTGCCTATCCGTAGCGAAAGCTATGTTCAAAAGTTTTTTACGCTATACGTGGAAAATCGTTTGAACGATATGGATTTCAGGGTTATGGAAGCTCTTCGTTTGGATTATCGGAATTATATTCGTTCAGGACAGTATTTGAAGATTTCGGAAATAGAGCAGGGACGGGTGTCAAGATGCCAGGCCATTCCTGAATTGTCACAATTCCTTGATTACATAGATTTTGTGCCTGTTCGAAAGGGTGCTCTTACGAAGGAGGAAATTGATTTTCTGACGGGTGGCTGGTTTGAGGAGCATTGCTATTATTTGGCAAAGAGGGAATTTGCGCCGGATGATTTGCTGATAGGGGTGCACGTCGCCCGCCCCGGCGTGGATCACGATAATGAACTGGACGTTGTTTTCACCAAAGACAATGCCCTGCACGTAATAGAATGCAAAAGCGGTATCAGCAGCAACAAACTGTTTAACGAGATTGTCTATAAGGCCTGTGCCCTGAAAGAGGCGCTTCTGGGCTTAATGTGTCACTACTATCTCTTTTCGTTGAAACGAGATAACGCCCAAGAGGATTTTCGAAAAATCGCCCATATTATGAGTGTCGATTTTTGGGGAAGAGACAAATTGGTTAGCATGAATCAGACCCCTGCACGCGAATAAATTGTCAATATTAAGTTTCGGGTTTCAAGTTTCAAGGGTACGTCATCTTTTTATCACATTATCGCATTTACAAATCCTCTTTCGACTCTTTTTTGTTTTTCTGCATATTGGCTTTGTCGAGGTAGCTGAAGGTCTTCTTTTCGAAGTTGAGAATGATGCTGCCTTCGGGGAGGTTAATGCCGATGAGGCCGTCTTCATTATTGCTGAAAGCGTTTTCCGTACCGTATTTTTCGTTTAAAGAGTTGGCAAGGTCTGTCAGATCTTCGCGAGTGGCGTCTTCGCCGAAGAGAATGACTACACCATATACGGTTTTGGATTTCACCGTTTTCTCCAGTTTGAGTTTTACGTCAAAACCGGAGAATTTCCCTTTGTACATATCGTCTTTGGTCTTGGAAAATCCTTTGGTGGTCAAGCGTTGTTCCACGGTGCTGACCTGGCCGTTGACTTCCACGCCCATAAATTTGATGTGTGCGCTGCTTTGTGAATATACTGCGCCCATTGTAAACAGGCAGATGATGATGGTGATAATTCTTTTCATAATTTCTTTAGGTTAATGATTTTAAAAACAAGTGTCAAAGATAGATGAGTAGATGAAAAATGGTCCTCAAGAATATGGTTTAATGTTTTTTCAGTTAGTCATTTAAACCTTGAACCTAAAACCTTACTTGAAAATGGACTTCAGCATTTCCTCCGTAATCTTGCGTGTCGCGGTAGTGGTAGCGGATTTGGCCGCTTTGCCGAGGATGTCACCGCCGGTGCTCTTCTTATTGCCTTTGGAAACTGAGCCGGTGACGGCCTTGCCGACTTTCGTGCCGATACTGCGGGCCACACTGCCGATGGCGGCGCCCACTAACGTGCCGAAAATAGTGCGTTTCCATTTGGACGAATTTTTTGCTGCTTCTTTTTCTTTTTGAGCGGCCTCTTTTTCTGCGGCTTTTTGCAGTTTTTCAGCTTCTTTTTGTGCTTTTATGGCCTCTTTTTCCGCTTTTTCAGCTTCTTTTTGAGGGAGTTTTTCTTGCTTTTCGGCTTCTTTGGCCTGTTGCTCTTTCACTTTGATGGCTTCGGCCTCTTCGTTGGCGGCGAGCAGCACTTCGTATGCGCTCTCGCGGTCATAGAACTGTTCGTATCCTTTGATGCGTGCGGGGGCGGCGTTCTTGATGTCCAAACGCTGGCCCTCAGTGATAGCGCCGATTTGGCTGAGCGGGAAGAGGATGCGGGCGCGTTCCACCATGGCGGGAGCGCCTTTCTCATCTAAGAAGGAGACGAGGGCCTCACCGGTTTCAAGGTTCATAATGGCCTCGTCGGTTTTAAATTCCGGATTGGCACGGAACGTGTCGGCAGCGGCGCGCACGTCCTTCTGTTCTTTGGGTGTGAAGGCACGTAGCGCGTGTTGTATGCGGTTGCTCAACTGCGCAAGAATGTTGTCGGGAATGTCGGTCGGGGACTGGGTGATGAAGTAGATGCCCACGCCTTTGGAACGGATGAGGCGGATGACTTGCTCGAGCTTGTCAACAAGTGCTTTGGAAGTACCGTCGAAGAGCATGTGCGCTTCGTCAAAGAAGAAGATGAGCTTTGGAAGTTCCTGGTCTCCCACTTCGGGAAGGGTGGCGTAGAGTTCGGTCATGAGCCACAGCAGAAACGTGCTATAAAGTTTTGGGTTGAGCATTAGTTTGTCGGCGGCCAAAACGCTCATCACCCCTTTGCCATTTTCCACGTCCATGAGGTCGTTCACATCGAAGGCGGGTTCTCCAAAGAACTTGTCGCCGCCTTCGGACTCAATGGCGAGGATGGCGCGTTGGATGGCGCCGATGCTGGCGGACGAAACATTGCCGTAGGTCGTGGTGAACATAGAGGCGTTCTTGCCCACGAAATCGAGCATGAGGCGAAGGTCTTTGAGGTCGATGAGGAGCAACTCTTTGTCGTCAGCGATTTTGAATACGATGTTGAGCACGCCGGTTTGGGTCTCATTCAAGTCCATGAGGCGGGCGAGTAGTTGCGGACCCATAGCGGAAATGGTGGTCCTCATGGGAAATCCCTGTTCGCCATACACGTCGTAGAAGCGTACGGGGCATGGTTGGAATTCCGGGTCTTGGATGCCGAACTCCTGGCATCGTTTTTCTATGAAACTCGACATTTTGCCGGTTTGGCTGATGCCGGAGAGGTCGCCCTTCATGTCGGCCATAAAGCAGGGTACGCCGGCCTGGCTAAAAGTCTCGGCCAGAACTTGCAGAGACACCGTTTTACCTGTTCCGGTGGCGCCGGCAATTAAGCCGTGACGGTTACACATCTTGCCTGTCAGATAGATAGGGCCATTGGAAGAGTGGGCCACATAGAGTTTTTGGTCTAAATACATATTGGTGTATTTTAATGGATAATGGTTTTAAAATTCGGAAACGCAAAAATAAAAAAAATGCGATAATGCGATAATGGGGTAATGGGGTAATGAGATAATGAGATAATGGGGTAATGAGATAATGAGATAATGTGATAATGAGATAATGAGATAATGTGATAATGAGATAATGTGGTAATGAGATAATGTGGTAATTTGTTGTTTTCGAATGTAAAATGTTACATAATAAATTATACTATATGTGTGGATTTTTTGATGAGGCGCAAAAATACAAATTAATGCGATAAGGAGAGAGTGTAGAACGAAGACCGGTGAATGGAGAAAAGAAAGTGCGTTGGCTTTTTTGCGCTATTATAGGTCTTTTACGCATCTTACAGCACCGCCTCCCAACTTGAGATAAGTGTATCGCACCAAAGAGGTTGCATCGTAGTCTAAATAGCGCTTGTAGGCACTATTGTCGTTAAATTCGGTGCTTGTCCAGAAGAAGGTCCCCTTTCCGAAATAGCCGTAGCCATCGTTGTAGAATCCACCGGCGGGGAGCACGCCAAAGCCGGTGGCGTTGTTTTCTTCGGGATGATTGCCTGCCGTACAGTGCTTCTGACAGCCTTTCCAATGTGTGGTGGCGGCAAGTGCCTTCGCGTTATTGGCGGATGTGCCGTCGCAGATATATACGTCTTGGCTGCTCACATAATCCGTCAGTTGTGTCCACTCCGTATCCGTAGGCAGGTGCCAGCCGTCAGGACAAGCCACCTTCGCGGCCTCCCAGTTGTAGAGGTAACCGTAGGTGCCCACATTTTTTTTGCGGCCATTGGGACAGTAACGGTAGGGTAGGTTGTCGCTCTTTTGATTGCTTTGCAGAATCTCCTGGCCATTGCGATTGTACGTGGTTCGCAGGTTCTCTGCCATCCAACATTGTCTTCCCAATAGAACTGTCCGGTAGGTGTATCCCTCCCTGTCGGTGATGGTGGGACAGCCCTTTTGCGCAAAACACACCAACATACTGCTGATCAGCATACCTAATAATATCGTTAATCTTTTCATAATCATTAGTTTGTAGAAAAGGTAAGTGTGAATTTTTAATGGAAGGCAAAAATAGAAAAAAATGGAGTAGAGTAAGAACGGATATACGCACTGACACAAGTGACAAAAAGCACCGGAACTGCATTTTTTTGCAGAAAATGAAAATTACGAAAACGGCTGGAGAATTGACTGTTGAACGGTATTTTTTCGAGGGCGCCTGCACGAGGTTAGGTCAGATATAAGATACTATCCTAAAAAGTGTGTAAAATTCAAAGTTTTATATTTTTGTAAAGCGAAAATAAAAAACAAAAAACAATGAATTTTACACAAGCGCAAAATT
>JAZUEE010000007.1:0-3989 GCA_045639985.1 Bacteroidales bacterium | reverse complement strand
GATGATCATTCAGAAGATGAACCTGCCGAAAAAGAATACAATGAGTGGTTGGATGTTTGCGCGGAAGAGGAAGTTGAAGGCGGCAGGTCAGATGCCTATATTGACCGAAAATTGAAAGAGATGTCTTCTGAAGAATTGCAGTCGTTATTGGAAGGTGCTATTGAAAGTGAGGATTATGAATTGGCGGAAAAAATCCAAAAGGAATTAGACAAACGTTAGCAGTGTTTTGTGTCCCTTCCTTCATATCAAAAATAAAAACACCTACTATTCAATATATTACTGATAATAAAGCTGCCAGTTCCATTCAGATCACAGTTCTCTGCTTATAGCTCACAAGAAACAGTTCACAGATACCCATAAGGAACATAGTATGATAAAAAACTTGATATTGGACTTTGGCGGTGTTTTGTATAATATCCGCTATCAGAATATTCCAGAGGCATTTGCTCGTTACGGGCTGCCTCATTTTGAAGAAATCTATTCCAAAAAGAAACAAAACGAGGTGATGGATCTTTATGAGGAGGGCTTTCTTCCCACGCCGGATTTTCGTGACTATATCCGCTCATTGGCTGATATCGACCTCACAGACCAGCAGATAGACGAATGTTGGAACTCCATCCTCTTGGGCTTCCCTAAAGAACACGAACAGTTGTTGCAGCATCTCAGCCAACAGTATCGGTTGTTCCTGTTCAGCAATACCAATGAGTTGAACTACGAGGCTTTCCGTGCGCAAATGCACGAACAGTTCGGTTATGATATCTTTGACCGATATTTTGAAAAATGCTATTTCTCACAACTTATCCATATACGCAAACCCAAACCCGAGGGCTTCAAATTAATCCTTGAAGAGAATGGCTTGAATCCTTCAGAAACACTCTTTGTGGATGATTCCCCGCAACATCTCAAAGGTGCGCAGTCGTGCGGTTTGCGAACAATGCACATTACTGAAGAAAACAGCTTGATGCGGATTTTCGGAGGAGTGTCCGAAAGTTGATAAATATTTCTTTTCTGTATAAGGTGATTCCCCGCAGATGAAAAAATACTTTTTCGTCCACCCAAGTTTTATATATCTTTCAACATTAGAATATTAAAGGAACAATTTTCACTATTCCGAAATAATATAGGTCCTTTTAAAATATCGAAAAGATTCGACGCGCCACTACCATAGCAGAAGCGAATGCGAAAAACAGATTGTAACCACCGCAAACTCCGTCAATATCTAATAATTCGCCTGTGACGAAAATTTCGGGATAGCGTTTGAGTGAAAAGTCTTCGTTTACTTCGCTGAGGTCGATGCCGCCGTGACAGACTTGTGCGTATTCCAAGTCGTAGGGCTCGGCAATCTCTAATTTGAATTTTTTAACATCAAAAGGGTGCTGCTCGTATAATTCGTTCAGTTTGGGATGCAGAATTCCTTTCAGTGTGCCAAACTTTTGGAGATGGTTGGCAACATCATACTGCTCGTTGTGGTACATCAAATTCAATTCGATGTGGCAGTTCGCTTTATTGGGCAAACGGTTGTAATAGGCGGACAGATTGAGGATGACGATGCCGGAAATACCGTCGTCCTTGAAGATGACCTCGCCGGCTTCGCGATGGATGAGTCTGTCTCCTTGGTATAGTGCGGCAATGACTTTTGTGCGGCACCCAGAGAGTTTTTGGGGATAATGGGCAATTTTGAAGCCCACCAAAGATGGCTGCAACGGCAAAGTCTTCAAGTTAAAAGACGTTAAGAATCCGTTATATTGTTGACGGTTTTTGGGAATCATATTGGCTGGGGTCCCTGTGGCGATAACGACGTGGTCAAAAATGGTTGGGCAGTTGTCAATTCTCCATCTCCCTTTATAGGGAACAAGGTTCCGCACCTCGTATTCCAACGATACGTGGACGTTGTCCCTTTCGGGAGTCCAAAGGACGTCAACGACCGTTTGCGAAAACTGTGTGGCGGGGTAGGCGCGCCCCTCCTCGTCTGCTACTATCGGCATGCCCATTTGCTCAAAAGTACGCTGCAAATCTACAGGCGTTATTTTCTGCAAAAGTAAGTCAATAAACTCCGGATGATTGTAGTAATCGGGTGTGACGTTTGTATTGAAGATATTGGCTTTGCCGCCTCCTGAGGCGCGGAGTTTGGTGCCCACGTTTTTGCATTTTTCAAAAACATACACCTGCACGGCGGCATCGTCAGAAAGTATCCGCGACAACAAAAGTCCAGAAGCGCCGGCTCCTATAATGGCGATGTTTTTCATAAGATTCTAATCCAGGTTGTCTTTTAAAAAATGCTGAACGGATTGCTGAAATTCTGGGAAAAGGTCAGGGCCGGACGCAACAATTTCGCGACCGAAGAGCCAGTTGTCGCCTCCCGAAAAGTCAGAAACTTTGCCGCCTGCCTGTTGGATGATGAAGGCACCGGCAGCCACGTCGTAGGGCTTCATGCCATACTCAAAATAGCCGTCACAGCGTCCGCAGGCCACGTAGATGAGGTCAGTGGCTGCAGAACCCAAACGGCGCAAACCGTGCGTGTGCTGCATCGACCATTCCATATATTTCATGAATGGTTTCAGAATGGAGAAGTCGGAATAGGGGAATCCCGTGGCTAACAGGGAACTGTTGAGATCTAAACAGTTGCTGACATGAATAGGGTAGCCGTTCATATAACTCTTTCCTCCCTTGAAAGCGTAGAAGCATTCGTCACGCCATATTTCATACACCACACCGACAACGATTTCATCGTATTCCTTGAGGGCGATGCTGATAGCAGTGGGCGGCATTCCGTGGATGAAGTTGGTGTTCCGTCCAAAGGGTCTATAATCCAGTTGAAGCGTTCAGCCAGTCCTGTGGCGGTTTGTTCCTCGGTGATGAACCCCGCATCGGGAACCAGTTCGCGCAAGCGGGCAACTAAGATTTCTTCGGAACGTTTGTCAAATTGTGTTACGTAGTCATGAATGCCTTTGGCTTCCATCTTGACGGCGGTAAGGCGCTGACGTTCGCTGCAAAGCCACACGCCCACGTGACGGGCCAAAATGCTAACTTCTTCACAGAGTTGTTGATAGTCCATAAGATTGTATTATCGTCCAATAAATTTTTGTACTAAATCAATCATTTCCTGTTGTGCGGTGGCAAGGTCATCGTTAAGTACAATCTTGTCAAATTGGTCGGCAAAGGAAATCTCATATTCGGCTTTGTCAAGTCTTTTTTTCATGGATTCCTCAGTTTCAGTGCCTCGATTGAGCAACCGATTGCGAAGTTCTTCCAAAGTGGGAGGTTGGATGAATACGGAAAGAGCCTTGTCCCCAAAATATTTTTTGATGTTGATGCCGCCAAGTACATCCACGTCGAAAATGACGATGTGTCCCTCATTCCAGATTCGTTCGACTTCACTTTTCAGCGTTCCGTAAAATTGGTCGGCATAGACTTCCTGCCATTCTAAAAATTCGTCTTTGGAGATGCGTTCCCGGAACTCTTCGGGAGAGAAGAAGTAGTAGTCTTTGCCATGTTCTTCATTGCCACGTTTGTTGCGGGTGGTGGCGGAAACAGAGAAACTAAGTTTTGGAACGACCTGTAGTAGATGTCTGACGATAGATGTTTTACCTGCGCCTGAAGGGGCGGAAACGATAATGACTTTTCCTTTCATACGAATTTTTTTAGGGGCGCAAATATCCACAAAATCCCAATACGAAGGAATTGAAAACCTGATTATTCGCATTTTTATCGGACACCAATGTCTTACCCTGAAAAAGTTGACTCACAAAGGAGTCAAATATCGTCAGGCGGGGGGAGTATCAGGCAAGAATAGTAAGGTCTTGGAATTTTAACACAAGTCGCACAAGTTTTTAAGACCACAGAAGCCATTTCCAAGCCGGCAAGGCATGAATGGTCGTGCCGTTGTAAGAATAATCGCCTTCTGTGTCATTGGTGATGATGAGACATTGCCAGTCGGAATGGGTTTTCAGGAATTTTGACAATGGTTTCAGTTCCCGTTCTTTCGATTG
>JAZUEE010000006.1:0-6334 GCA_045639985.1 Bacteroidales bacterium | reverse complement strand
CAATGTGACCTCTATGCCTGAAGTGGCCGGCGATGCCGCGTTGTTGGTGGAACCATCGGATATTTCGCAAATATCCGATGCTATGGCTGATATTTGGAAAAACGATGATCTTCGGTCTGATTTGATAGCCAAAGGACGATCTCGTAAAGCTTTGTTTAGCTGGCAGCAAACGGCGGACAGATTATGGCATTGTATTGAAAAAAGCAATTTATAAACGTCCAATTTGCCAATAATAAAAGGTAATGATTAATCTATATTATCGCTATTAATGGGGATAAATGGTTCGTTTATAATCCTATATTTTTGCAACTTCATAATATTAAGTGATTTCTGAAAATGGGAGATTCTATATTCTATTGCGATGGACGTTGTGATACTTGTTCAAAAGGATTGCAATGTGAACCGTCAGATTATACCGATGAAATCCTGGTTGCAGTTGTGGGAATGCCTAATAGTGGGCGCTCTTCGTTGATATCCTTATTAAAACAGCAAGGAGAATTTGAGGCGGAGAACGATTGTTTGGTGTTGGATGGTTTTAAACTTCGATTTTTGGATGTTCAAGATGTTACTCCCGATGCAAATGCTCGGATGATGGCAAATGCTGTGGCTGCATTTATACGGCATAAAAGTCCAAACTTGGTACTTAATGTGATTGATGCGACCCATTTAGAGGACAGCTTGCAGTTGACGTCGGAGTTGATAGACATGCATTTGCCTTTGGTTGTAGCCCTTAATCATTATGATGAATTGTTGCATACCGGCCACTCAATTAAATATGAGCAGTTGGGAAAGATGATGGGCTTTAGCGCTTTTCCGATGGATGCCTTTTCTGTAGAAAAAGCTCAGACATTGCTTCGTGGCATAGTTAGCGCTTATAACCAAAGAACAGGAATTAAACACACGCATGTCCCTTATGGACAAGATTTGGAAGAAAGTATTGCCAAAATTGAATCTATCCTATCTGGAAAAACGGACTTGCATGATTTTGATCAGCGTTATCTGGCTATTCGTCTTTTGGAAAATAGTGAAGAAATGCGTCCGTTGCTTAAAGGTTTTGCAGATGAGATTATTGCCGTAACACAACAAGAATCAAGTCGCTTGCGCCGTTCGTATGGGAAAGCTCCGGCTGTCTTAATTGATAATGCTCGTGCGGGATTCGTACATGGTGCACTGACGGAAACGCTGGTTCATAGTCAGGATAATTCCGACCATACCTTTTTGCAGAAATTGGATGCCGTACTTACGAGTAAGTGGTTGGGAATCCCGTTGTTGATATTGGTGCTGTTTTTGGTTTTTGAAGCAACCTTTATGTTGGGAGCCTATCCTCAGCAATGGATAGACAGCGGTGTCAATATGCTTTCCGAGTGGCTTCGTGCTGTTCTACAGAAAAGTTGGTTTAGCAGCATGCTGGTGGATGGTGTTGTTCAAGGGGTTGGTGCGGTGTTGTCTTTTTTGCCGAATATTGTTATCTTGTTCTTTTTTCTGTCTCTCTTAGAAGATTTCGGCTATATGTCGCGCGCGGCCTTTGTGATGGATAAGCTGATGCATAAAATTGGGTTGCACGGCCGTTCGTTTATTCCAATGTTGATTGGATTTGGGTGCAATGTGCCTGCCATTATGGCGGCCCGTTCCATTGATAACGAAAAAGACAGAACTTTGACGATGTTAATGATCCCATTTATGTCTTGTTCGGCTCGACTGCCTGTATATATGCTTTTTGTCGCAGCCTTCTTTGCCAAACATAAGGCCATAGTGATGATCTCCATTTACGTTATAGGTGTCCTGTTTTCCATCTTGTTTGCTTTTATTATGAAGCGTACAAAGTATTTTCGTCAGGAGCAGTCGGATTATGTATCCACCTTGCCGCCATTTCGAAAACCCACCATACTAAATACCGGTGCGCATATTTGGGAACGTACAGCTGATTATTTAAAGAAGATTTCCACCGTTATTTTAGCAGCATCGGTTATCATTTGGGCTTTGGAATATTTCCCGTCTGATAGAACGGAAAATGGTCAAAATAAGGAAGAATCATATTTGGCAATGGTTGGTCGGGGTATGGAACCTATTATGCGTCCGTTGGGCTTTGATTGGAAGATGAATGTGTGCATACTTACTGGCTTGCCGGCTAAAGAGGCCATTGTTAGTACCATGGGTATTTTATACCATGCTAATGATGATAATATGGAATCCCTAACAGATGTAATGCGTAACGAGGTATATACTTCGGGCCCAAGAATAGGACAACCGGTATTTACACCTGCGGTTAGTTGGTCGTTTATGATTTTTGTGTTGCTGTACTTCCCGTGTGTTGCGACGATTGCCACATTGCGAAGAGAAATTGGAAGAAAGTGGGCCGCATTTACGGTTGTTCATTCACTAATGTTGGCTTGGGTCGCTGCTTTCTTGGTCTTTCAAATCGGATCTTTTTTCCTATAGTTTTGGCTGTGTTTATTAAGATTGTATGTTGGCAATTATGTCGGATAATTTGATTGGAGAATTTTTTTTGTATAATTTTGTGCCATTCAATTTTTAATGGCTTTAATAAAATTTCTGCTGATGAAAAGATGCTTTTCCCGTATTTTGTTTTTGGAGACGATATGTTTGTTCGTATGTTTTGGCTATGCCCAAAATCCATCGACATTGACAAAGGTTAGAAAAAATGATATCAAAATAACGTTGCTTTCCATAGGTAGTGGTTCCTCCAGATTTACGTATGAAAGAGCCATAGGTGATAATATGAGTGCGGAGCTTACATTGGGAGTTGTTGGTTGGGGATATGATTTTCTGCATCATCTGGATTCAAAAGGATATTTAATTAAAGCGGCCTATAAGTGGAATCTTGTGCCGATGAAAAAAGCCAATTCTCCTTTGGCTGGTTTTTACGTTAAACCCGAATTTGTCTATGCCGATTTCGATTATTCTCCTAAAAATATCCAGGGAGATAATCCTCTTGTCCCTGTTGAATATAGTCATACAAGGCAAGTGGCTTTAATGGCGGAATGTGGATATCAATTGTTGCTAAAGTGGTTTGTCTTTGACGTATATACGGGCTTGGGACCTGCTTTTGGGACCGGCAATACGTACAATTATTTCCATAGTTTTATGCTGTTTCCGAAAGAGGGGTGGTTGGCATTTACCGCCGGCTTTAGAATTGGAGTTGCATTTTAATAAAAAAGCACTTATCTTTGTGGATAAGTGCTTTTTACGTGGAGCGTATGAGAATCGAACTCACGACCTCTTGACTGCCAGTCAAACGCTCTAGCCAACTGAGCTAACGCCCCGATTTTGTAAAAACGTTATTTACGTTTCTACAAAAATTCAGCATCATCAGACTTTGATTTCAACATCAACACCACTCGGTAATTCGAGTTTCATCAATGCATCAATAGTCTTGGTGGTTGTACCGTAGATGTCTAATAATCTTTTGTAAGTAGAGAGCTGAAATTGTTCTCTGGATTTTTTGTTTACAAAAGTAGAACGGTTTACGGTGAAAATCTTGGTGTGTGTTGGCAATGGAATAGGTCCTACCAAAACAACCTTGTCGTCCTTCACGCTGTTGACGGTCTTAACGATTTTTTCAGCAGACTTGTCAACTAAGGTGTGGTCGAATGATTTTAATTTAATTCTAATTCTGTGACTCACTTTTTTTAAATTTAATTGTTATATAACGTTATTAACTTTTATTGCTATAAGATAAATCTTCCAACATTCATAATATAATCCTTGACATCGGCAGGAACTTCAGCATATTTGGAAAATTCCATACTGAAGGTAGCGCGACCTTGACTGATTGAGCGTAGCGTTGTTACATAGCCGAACATTTCTGCCAATGGTACTTGAGCGGTAATAACTTGAAAACCAACCTTGGCGTCAATCTGTTCCAAAACAGAACGGCGTCTGTTTAAATCTCCGGTTACATTGCCGATATACTCATCGGGTGTTGTGATTTCAACGTGCATAATGGGTTCTAAAATGGCTGTGTCCGTTTGTTGAAGGGCTTCCCGGAAGCCTATCTTGGCACAGATCTCAAAAGCAAGGGCATCAGAATCTGATGGATGTGTCTCTCCATCAGTCACGATTACATCCATGGATAAGATAGGGAAACCATATTTACCATTAGACATCGCCAATTTGAATCCTTTTTCAGCACCAACTAAATATTCTTTTGGTATAGCACCTCCCTTAACTTCACTCTTGAATTGTAACCCTTTGGCATCGAATGACATCGGATTAATAGTGAAATCCATGATGGCGAAGGAACCTTTTCCTCCATTTTGCCGTTTGTATGCGGCATGATATTGTAATGGAGAAAGTAAAGCTTCTTTGTATGCCACACGTGGCTTACCATGATTACAATCCACGTTGAACTCGCGTTTTAGTCTGTCCAATAGGATTTCCAAATGAAGTTCACCCATGCCACTGATTAGAATTTGTCCGGATTCGGAATCCTCTTTGACAATGAAAGTAGGGTCTTCTTCTGACAATTTCTCTAATGCAAGCATCATCTTATCTTCGTCATCTTTAGTCTTCGGTTCGATGGCAATTTGAATTACAGGTTCAGGGAATACGATGTTTTCCAATATTATAGGATGTTTGTCATCGGTTAAACTATCCCCTGTGTGTATTTCCTTCATGCCAACCAAAGCAACGATATTTCCCGCTGTCGCAGACTCCATCGGTTGTTGTTTGTTGGAGTGCATTTGCAGAATTTTAGACACCCTTTCTCGTTTTCCGGTAAGAACATTATAAATGCTTTCTCCCGTTTTAAGCTCGCCAGAATATACTTTGATAAATGTAAGTTTTCCAACGTAGGGATCTGTTGCGATTTTGAAGGCCAGTGCGGCAAACGGTGCGTTGACATCCATTGTACGTGTCTCTTCATCTTCCGTTTTGGGATTTATGCCGCTAATGGCAGGCATGTCCATAGGAGATGGAAGATACGATACGATGGCATCAAGTAGCCGTTGCACACCTTTGTTTTTGAACGAAGAACCGCATAATACGGGTTGAATCTTTTGTTCGATAGTAGCTTTTCTGATTGTGGAAACAAGTTCTTGAATCGTGATGCTTTCTGGGTCTTCGAAATATTTTTCCATCAAAGATTCATCGAACTCAGCGAGGGCTTCGAGCAATTTTGTTCGATATTCCTCCACTTCGTCGGCCATTTCTTGCGGAATTTCAATTTCCTCATACGATGTGCCTTGATTTTCCTCGTCCCACTGATACGCTTTTTTCTCCAGCAGGTCAACTACTCCAACAAAATTGTCTTCTGCTCCAATGGGGAGTTGAAGAGGTAATGGATTGGCTTTCAGCTTCTCGCGAATCTGGTCCACGACAGCGTAAAAGTTTGCTCCAGAACGATCCATTTTGTTGACGTAGCATATACGGGCAACATTGTATTTGTTGGCTTGACGCCAGACTGTTTCCGATTGAGCTTCCACACCGCCTACGGCGCAGAAAATTGCTACGGCTCCATCCAGTATTCTCAAAGAACGTTCTACTTCGACCGTAAAATCGACATGTCCAGGTGTGTCGATGATATTGATCTTGTAGTCTGATGACTGGTGTCTCCACATTACTGTGGTTGCGGCGCTTGTAATCGTTATACCTCTTTCCTGTTCCTGCACCATCCAGTCCATGGTTGCAGTACCCTCATCTACTTCGCCGATTTTATAATTCTTTCCAGTGTAAAACAGGATTCTTTCGGTGGTTGTTGTTTTACCCGCATCAATATGGGCCATAATCCCGATATTGCGTATGTTAAGTAAATCTTCAGCCATTGTAGAGTATCCTTTATTGTCTGGATTGTTATGAATGTCGGATATTTATTATGAACGCATGTGGGCGAATGCCTTATTGGCTTCTGCCATTCTGTGGATTTCCTCTTTCTTCTTGAAAGCAGCACCTTCAGATTTGTATGCGGCCATGATTTCCTGAGCCAACTTGTCAGCCATCGTTTGTTCATGGCGTTTGCGGGCGAAGGAAATTAAACTCTTCATACCAATTGATTGTTTTCTACCCGGCTTGATTTCCTCAGGAACGGGGAGGGTAGTACCACCAACACGTTTACTTTTTACTTCGACGCTAGGAGTTACATTTTCCAATGCTTTTTTCCATACTTCGATACCATTTTCTTTGGTTTTTTCTTCAACGATGTCGATAGCTTTATAGAAAATCTCGAAAGCGAGGTTTTTCTTGCCTTTCAACATAATGTTATTGACGAACTTTGTTACTAATTCGTCGTTGAATTTTGGATCCGGAAGAATGATCCTTTTTTTTGCATGTGAATTTCTCATGTTTTTGTATCTTCAATAATGATTATTTACTCTTG
>JAZUEE010000005.1:0-1880 GCA_045639985.1 Bacteroidales bacterium | reverse complement strand
TTCAACACTTGCAACGTGATGGAAATGGCCGGACAGACCTACGCGAAATTCTTCCAAACCGATTCACTAAACGTCACATTCGAGATACCGGAAGGCATTGAAAATCTTCGGCTCAGATACATTTCCACAGGGCACGGCGGCTGGGATACGGGCGATGAGTTCGTACCCAAGGCAAACACCATACTCGTTGACGGCCAACCGCAATTCATCTACACGCCGTGGCGTTGCGATTGTGGGACATATCGCGCCTTTAATCCGGCCTCCGGCAACTTCTGGAACGGCATGTCCTCGTCGGACTATTCACGCAGCGGATGGTGCCCCGGGACAGTCACGCAGCCCGTTTACGTGGATTTGACGAACCTCGCTCCCGGCAAGCATACGATGACCATCGCCATTCCACAAGGAGCTCCCGAGGGCAACAGTTTCAGCTATTGGAGCGTGTCCGGCGTTTTAATCGGCACACGAAAATAACCGGCTCACCCATTTCATTCAATAGATTTCTCTATAACAAACATAACCGATGACATACGAAAACCAACTCACTCACCCCATTTACAAATTCGTCGCACAGGCAGCCAACAGCTTGGGATTAACCGCCTACGTAGTCGGAGGCGTTGTACGCGACATTCTATTGAAACGGCACAACACCGACATTGACATTGTCACCGTAGGCAGCGGCATACAATTGGCCAAAGCCACCGCCGCACTAATCTCGCCAGACTTAAATGTCAATATTTTCAAAAACTTTGGAACCGCACAATTCAAATACGGCGAATACGACATTGAATTTGTGGGGGCACGCCGTGAATCATACGATCGAAATTCGCGGAAGCCGCATGTGGAAGACGGGACATTGGAAGACGACCAACTACGTAGGGACTTCACCATCAACGCTTTGGCAATCGCTCTCAACGGAGAGCACCCATACGAGCTCATAGATCCTTTTGACGGCATTAGCGACCTACATAGAAAAATCATCCGCACACCCTGCGATCCCGACAAGACCTTTTCGGACGACCCTTTGCGCATGATGCGCGCCGTTCGGTTTGCCACACAGCTCAACTTCGACATTTTTCCAGACACGTTCCAATCCATTCAACGCAATGCCTACCGTTTGGACATCATCTCCAAAGAACGCATCATCGACGAATTCAACAAAATCCTACACTGCCTGCGTCCCTCGCACGGCATTCAGCTTTTGGACGAATGCGGGCTCTTGGAAAAATTCCTTCCCGAAGTCATAGCACTCAAAGGAGTAGATTACATCAACGGCAAAGGCCACAAGGACAACTATCTGCATACGCTGGAAGTCGTTGACAATATCGCCATGGCCTCCACCAATGTGTGGTTGGTATGGACGGCTTTACTACACGACATCGCCAAGCCGGTCACCAAGCGATTCATTCCCGAAATCGGATGGACATTTCATGGGCATGAAGTGGTGGGCGTTAAAATGGTTTCCCAAATCTTTCATCGACTCAAGATGCCGAACAACGAAAAGATGAAATACGTACAGAAATTGGTGGGGCTCCACTTACGCCCCATCGCCTTGGTGGAAGATGAAGTCACCGACTCGGCCATTCGACGTTTATTGTTTGAAGCAGGAGACGATATTGATGATTTGATGATGCTTTGCGAAGCGGATGTCACGTCCAAGAACTCGGCCAAAATCCAACGCTGCCTGCACAATTTCGCCAAAGTCCGAGAAAAATTAGTGGAAATTGAAGAAAAAGACAAACTTCGGAATTGGCGACCTCCATTTACGGGAGAAGACATCATGAAATGCTTTGACATTCAACCCAGTCGCGAAATCGGCATCATCAAAGAGGCCGTTTGCAATGCCATTTTGGATGGCGACATCGAGAACAGCCGCGAAGCCG
>JAZUEE010000004.1:0-5496 GCA_045639985.1 Bacteroidales bacterium | reverse complement strand
GAAGCAACTTTGCCAAAAGGCAGCTCATCCGGCTTTGATGAAAATTGCGGAACAACTCAATCCGTGTCTGACTATTTGCGAGCGTATAGAAAAGGAAATTCAGGAAGACCCTCCTGTTTTGGTAAACAAAGGAAATGTTTTTAATAGAGGCGTTGATGCTGAACTCGATGAACTATTTGCTTTGGCAACGAATAGCCGTGGCGCACTTGCCGAGATTCAGCAACGAGAATCGGAACGAACAGGAATACCATCTCTCAAAATAGGTTTCAATAATGTATTCGGCTATTATTTGGAAGTGACGAATACTCATAAATCGAAAGTCCCGGCAGAATGGACACGGAAGCAGACACTTACGAACGGCGAAAGATACATTACGGAAGAACTTAAAGATTTGGAGTCTAAGATTTTGGGCGCGCAAGATAAAATGCTGGAAATTGAAGCCCGACTCTTTAATGACTTGTTAGTCGGTTTGTTGGATTATATGTCTATGATTCAATTAGATGCTCGATTGGCGGCGCGTTTGGATGTGCTTCTCTGTTTTGCTATGGTTTCAAAGGAGAACAAATATGTGAAACCTGTTATCAATGACGGAACGATATTGAAAATCAAAGAAGGCCGTCATCCTGTTATTGAGCAGCAATTGCCACCAGGAGAACCCTATATCGCCAATGATGTGCTGTTGGATAATGACAAACAGCAGATTATTATCATTACGGGCCCCAATATGTCCGGTAAGTCCGCTCTATTGCGTCAAACTGCGCTTATTGTGCTTATGGCCCAGATGGGGTGCTTCGTGCCTGCCAAAAAAGCGGAAATAGGTATAGTTGATAAAATTTTCACCCGTGTTGGTGCCTCAGATAATATCTCTACGGGCGAATCCACTTTTATGGTGGAAATGAATGAAACGGCCAGTATTCTGAACAATATTTCGAACCGTAGTTTGATATTGTTGGATGAAATTGGAAGGGGAACCAGCACCTATGACGGCGTCTCGATTGCGTGGTCGATTGCGGAATTTTTGCACGAAAATCCTTATCATCGAGCTAAAGTGCTTTTCGCAACCCATTATCATGAGTTGAATGATATGGCCAAACAATTTCCGAGAATCAAGAATTTTCATGTTTCCGTGAAGGAAATCGACAATAAGGTGTTCTTTCTTCGAAAATTGGAAGAGGGCGGCAGTGAGCATAGTTTCGGTATTCATGTAGCCCGCATGGCGGGTATGCCGGCAAAAGTGCTGAATCGAGCCGAGGAGGTTCTGAAACAATTGGAAAAGAACAGAACTAATGATCCGAACGGAAAACCTACGATAGAGAAGTCCTCTCCAGGATATCAACTGAGTTTTATCAATTTGGATGACCCTCTTTTGTTAGAAGTAAAAGACATTATTGTGGGATTAAATATCAATAGTCTTACTCCGGTAGAGGCACTTATGAAGTTGAATGAAATACAACAATTGTTGACGGGCAAAAAATAACCCCGTTTTATTTTCGGATAATGTTGACAGTCCCGTTGAGATTTTGCTCAATCCCATTGTTGGAGAAGAAGAATTGATAGGTGTAGGTGCCGTCGGGGCAATCTTCGCCATTCCAGTTGCTTTCGTAATTGTTAGAACGGAAGACAATTTTACCAGAACGATTGCGAACGATCAGTTGCCGCTTGCTACAGGACTCTATTCCCTTAATGACGAAATAGTCGTTGTATCCATCACCATTTGGAGTGAACACATTCGGTATTTCTATTTTTGCTGGCGGATTCCAGTTGACGTTCTCTTCTTCGGATAGATTTTGCACAACTGGGTCGTTTTTATGATTTTGGATGATGGTTGAGCTTTGAGGTAATGTTGCTTCCGAAATGGTGGGCTTGGCGGGTGTGATCGTATGAGGCACAATCGCAGGATTGGCTTTTGCGATTGCTTGTTTGACCTCTAAAGAAGTTGATTGTTCAATAGTGGATGGAGAAGATGGAATTGGAAAGATTGGAGTTGCCTCATGGACCGGCGTTTCTTCTTCATTGGAAATAGAACGGGAAGACGCCGTCGATTTTGAATCCATCATATAAGAGGATGTGTGTTCATTTTCCCGAATGACAGAGCTGTCAGTAGGTGTGTCGCTACAGGTGCTGTTGGTCGTCATATTATTGACGGGAGAATCTTTTTTTGAGGGGGTGAGGACGACAAGTGTGATGGTGGAAACGGTTACGATTCCGATGACGGAAGCTATAATGGCTTTCGTAAGTGTAGTGGTTGCACCTTTTGCGGCTGCAGAAGCGGACGAGGCAGCGCCTTCGCTTTGGGGCATTATCGCATCCAACCGGCCGCTCAACTTTTCCCAACAGTTTGTTGGTGGCTGTTCTTCGTAGTTGGATAATATGTCATGTATGTCTTTCATAATCTATAAGCTACTTTGATAAATGGTTCGTGGAAAGCGAAGAATCGTCTTTTAGTGCATTTGTCAGCCAATCTCGTGCGCGCTGATAATATTTTCGTACCGTATTCTCATTTCGATCGAGAGTTTTAGCAATTTCATGGAACGAGTATTCGTCGAAAATGCGCATGTTGAATATAATGCGTAGGTGATCGGGCATTTGTTCTATCAATTGTACGAGTTGCTTGGCTTCCAAATGCGAGAATATGGTTTCCGCCGGTTGGTCCGTGGGATGCTCTAAAGTAGTGTCGTCGAATGACTCATTAAGTTGGTATCGCTGATTGGAACGTACCGAGTCAATGGCGGCATTGACGAATATGTGATGTAACCACGTTTTAAAGGAGCTATTCCTTTTAAAGTCTTTTAAATGCGAAAACGCATTTGCAAATCCTTCAATCAGAATATCTTCTGCTTCTTCGTTGGAGTGTGCGTATCGCAAGCAGATGACAAACATTTTAGAAGCAAACATATCATAAAGAGAATGTTGTGCTTCGCGGTTGTTGTTGAGACAACCGGTTATGATTTCATCCAATTGCGTATAGTCATTCATCACGTATCTATAGACGTAGCGATAGGTGGTTTTGTGACAAAGGAAGAAATTTTTTCTATTTGATTGATTTAACGATTGATTCAACTTCCCTCAAATAGTCTCTCTTTTGTTCTTGAGGGGCATAAACGAATCCATCTATGGTAATACACGATGTCTTATCAGGACTGAGCATAGTGAAACTGTAAAAAGGGCCGCCCATTTTGTCGCGAACTGATGCCCAAAGCCCGCGCAGTTCGATGCCGTTATGATAGTGTATTTGGTATTGTTTTGACAAGGGGAATCCTTCTAAATCGGCCACGATGGGGTAGGCACCTTGTACGGCACCTTGAATATAGGCCTTGGTGATACGATTCCGTTCGTAAACGATGTTGTCAGTAGTCAATTCGTAGGCGGGAGATTTGTATATCATGACAAAACGATCATTTTTGGGTGTGCGCATGCACAACCATAGGAAATCTTTTTCTTCGCGGCCGACAAAGTAGCTTTCTGGAATAGTCATTGAAATTCCAAATTTTTCCTTTATTTTTTTCTCCACATTAGGATTGTTCAATTTGCGATGTGCATTTTGCAAACGCGCGATGTCGTTGTCGTACATTGCTTGGATGATTTCATCCTGATTTTTTAAAAAGAGTGATAGACAGGAGTCCGCATTATTGCCTCGTATGACAATCTGGATTTGTGGATTGGTATAGGGGTTTCTTTTCAACTCATAGGAATTGTTGGAATAATTTGGATTGAAATCGAATTGTACAATATTGCGGTGGCGCGTGAAGGAAGCCAGAAAATCCTTGTTGCTGCAGGTAATCACGTCAAACATTTCCTGAATTTGGTTAATGGCGGGTTGTGGTTGCTGCAGTACTTTGTAGATTTCAGTACGTGCCGCTTTTGTCCAATAGGGCGTGTCAATGGCCAATATCATTTCTCCAGCTTTTCCTGTTGAGAAATTGTCTGATTTAAAGGCGGGTGTGGCCTTTTGCTTGCAGGATATTCCTATGAATAGAGAAATAACAAGAAGGATATAAAGAATTTTTTTCATAAAATATGGTTAAAAATAATTTATAATTTTACATTCGCAAATAAAAAATATTATTTTTGCCGACGTATTCTAACGGAGAAAACAGTAAAATCGTATTTATAAGTAAAAATTTTTTTATGTATTCAGAAGAATTTTATCGCATTGCTTTACAATATGTTGAAGGTTATGGAAGAGCTACTTTGAAAAAGATGTTGCGTTTGTCTGGCTCGGCTACCGATTTGTTCACGCATACAGAAGTCTGGCGCTCAAGTGTGAATCGACGGTCTCAAAAGACACCCGTGCCAACTATTGGCGATGAGGTTCGGCGGAAAGTGGATGAGGAATTGAAATTGATGGATAAAAACCAGCTCCATTTGTGCTTTTATTTGGATGGCGATTATCCCTATAGATTGAAAAGCTGTGCTGATGGTCCGATTTCTTTTTTTTATAAAGGGAGTCCTGAATTTAATGTGGCTCATTTGTTAGCGGTTGTCGGCACTCGGGAAGCAACGGATTATGGCCGTAATGCGGTAAAGAAGATATTATCGGAATTAAAGGAAATTCCCTTGACCACAGTTAGTGGATTGGCGTACGGTATAGATACGGAAGCACATGTTCGTTCTTTGGAACTTGGAATGAAAACAATAGCTGTGATGGGTTGCGGATTGGGAACGATTTATCCGAATCAGAATATACGATTATCGGAAGAGATTTTGGAACAAGGAGGGACGTTGATTAGCGAATACACGTATAGAACACCTCCCGACAGGTTGAATTTTCCGAAAAGAAATAGAATTATTGCGGGTATGTCCGATGCCGTTTTAGTGGCGGAAACGGCCAATAAGGGAGGCAGTATGATTACGGCCTACATCGCACAATCGTATAATCGAGATGTTTTTGCCGTTCCGGGTTCCATTTTCAGCCCCTATCATGATGGATGTCACGAATTAATACGGAAAAATGTGGCCGCTGTAGTAACATCAGGAACGGATTTGATTGAAATGATGAATTGGGAACAAAAGGTGATGAATGTTCAGACGTCGCTTTTTATAGATTTGTCTGCGGATGAACAAGCCGTGACGGATTTGATAAGAAGTGGGAAAGAGGTTCCTATAGACAGATTGTCGGAGGAATTGACGGATTTCTCTCCTTCAAAATTAGCTGGACTTTTATTGGGCTTGGAATTAAAAGGGGTGATTGTTTGCAAGCCAGGGAAAGTGTACGCGATGAATGTGCTAATGTGTTAATGTGAAAATGCTGTAATGCGATAATGTGATTGACGATACCGTTGTAGGGTTGCCCCTTCACGTACATTGTGGTGGAACCACCGCCATCGAGGTTTAGGGCTTCTTGGCAGCCTAACCACCGTAACGTGGCTATGAGCTCGTCCAACGTCATCCCCTCCGATTGTTTGGTACGTCCATCCACCGTGAACAACAAAATGGTACTGTCGGGTTTGATACCAATTGTCGAGTGGTGTGGCGACTGTTAACGAAGGACAAATC
>JAZUEE010000003.1:0-6608 GCA_045639985.1 Bacteroidales bacterium | reverse complement strand
TTAACTGGGGAACCGTGAGAAAGGTGTCCGCCATGGTTCAAATCGAGGCCCATAAAAGTGTCACCGGGTTGGAGACAGCTCAAAAGCACGGCCATGTTGGCTTGTGCGCCAGAATGCGGTTGTACGTTTGCCCATTCTGCGCCGAAAAGTTGTTTGACGCGGTCAATGGCGATTTGTTCGCTCTGGTCAACGATTTGGCAACCACCATAATAACGCTTGGTCGGAAGGCCTTCTGCATATTTGTTTGTCATTACGGAGCCCATAGCTTCCATTACTTGCGGGCTTACAAAGTTTTCGGATGCGATTAACTCAATACCATTGGTTTGGCGTTGACGCTCCTGTTCGATAAGATTGAAAATCTGTTCGTCTCTTTTCATAATATAACTTATTGATTATTAGATAATTGAAAAATTCAAACAAAACGTGGCAAATATATACAAATAATGCTTACGTCCCAATAAAAAATGGTACGTCCTTTTTAGATAATTTGCTCGTTACAATAGCTTCTTTTGGAGATTAAAAAGATGCGATTTTTTCTAATACTTCCTCCATGATAGTCGTTTCAATGCTTCCGTATTCGTTGGGTGAACCTGTTTCGCATGGTTGTAGGAGATGATTGGCATTTGGAACGATCCAATATTCGTGCCGTTGATTTTTGGGAAGGTATCGTTGCATTATTGCCTGATTGGATGCGGCTCCCACCTGCAAGTCTCTTTCTCCGTTGATGGCTAATGTTTGGCAGGATATTTTTTTCAAATAAGTTTTGGGGTTAATATGAAAAAGGGTAAAGAACCAAGGCGAACAGAGTTGTTGTATGGTACTGAGTTTTCCGGAATTGGAGAAGTTATAACGTTGTTGTTGTTCTTTTGTCAACTGTTGGATTTCTTTGTCATAAAATCGTCCGATTTTTTGAGCGGCCTCTTTGGAAGTTTTTGATCGGATGATGAGATTGTATAACTTTTCGGATACGTTGACGGTATATTGGATTTCTTCCGGAGACAGTTGGTGGTTGGCTTGTGCGATGGCTTGGATCTGATAAAGGAGGATGTCTTTGATGGGTTGTGCGACCCCGCCCAAGGTGATGATTTTATCCACGCGCGTGTCGCGAGAGGCAACGATGTAAGCCACCAAACTGCCCTCACTGTGCCCGATAAGCGTGATGGGGATGTCTTTCAACAAGGGATTTTGTTGGAGCGAGTCTATGATGAGTGCTACGCCGTCTGCAAAATTGAAAGTGGTGGATTTTGAAAATATGCTGGGGGGAAAATCATCGTAGCGGAATACGGCGGCCTGATTGTGCTTCGTGAGGTAGTCGGCTATGATGGCAAAGGGTTTATGCCCGAAAATGGTTTCGTCACGGTCTTGCCATCCGGAACCGCTGATGAGGATGTAAAGCATTTTGGGATTGCCTTCGTTGGGGTAGGAAAGGGTGCCGTTAATGAGTTTTACCTGCCCGTCGCGATTGCGAAAATGGAGCTCTTCCGTATGATAGGGAAAGGGCGCCGAAGGCGTTTGTGGTCTTTCAAACGTTGAGCGAGGATGATTCTGTGATAATGTCAGCGGAAATTTGATTCCTTGCTTGAATGTTCCCGTCAGTTGTTTGTTGGAAGTGTATTTTCCTTTAAACGAAGCTCCGATAGATGGAACTTCTAATGTTAAGGTGCTATCTTTAAATTGTACTTTTTGCGTCTTGATGCCGAGGACGTATTGGTCGGGACTGTCTAATTCTATAGTAAGGGAGTCGCCCTGATGAATCATAAATCCGATTCGAAGCGAATCTTGACCGGGGATGGCTATTCGTCCTTCCCAATATCCGTCAATAGATTGCGAAAAGCATGTTGCACAGAATAGGCAAGATAGGACCGAAAGAATGTTTTTCAAATGCATGATGTTTAGTTGGATAGATAGTTTTTCCATAAATCACGTAACGTGGCATACGAATTGGAAAGTTTTTCCGATACTTGTTCCATAGGAATCCAAACAGCTTTCGTGATATCTTCCTCCGTTTGAGGAATGAGTGTTTGGCACGGAGCCGTCATTTTGTACCAGTGCGTTTCTTTGAGTATGGTTTTTCCCTGTAGTTGATAAATGTGAAATGTAGCCGGAAGTTCCTCTTGGATGGCAAGGTCGTGCAATCCAGTTTCTTCTTCCACTTCTCGAATAGCTGTTTCTTCAAAAGATTCCTCATCTTCCATTTTCCCTTTTGGGAAGTCCCATTTGTCCAATCGGTATATCATAAGAATTTCATTCTTCTCGTTTTTGACGATGCCGCCGGCGGCAAAAATGACTTTGTGATCTTTTATGGCATCCAAAGCAATCGGTTGGTCGTTTTGATATATGGTCATGATGTTTAACGATTATTGTTTGATTATTTTTTGTTTTCCCATTTGAGGGATGTCAATGATATATATTCCTGCTGGATAATTTGTCAGATTGATAATGGGACCGGCTGTCTGAAAAAGTAACTGGCCATAGATGTCAAAAACACGAATGTTGGCAAGCTCCGTATCCGTATCGGGAAGGAAAACCAGTCCGTTGGTCGGATTGGGGTAAAGGGAAATATCCTTGCGGTTAGCGAAAGAGTTGGTTTCGGCGGGGTGGGGCATAGGCAAGCTCCCTTCAAAGAAGGCGCAACCTCCCGCATAATTTCCGATGATGATGTCAGGAAGTCCGTCCTGGTTCAAATCGTGGATAGCGATGGCTGTGCGTTTGCCTTCTTGGAATGGAATAGGCTGGCCGTTAATGGTTTCGGCGAGGTTTTGTTCGACCAGGCGGAATTTTCCCGAAAGATTATTATCAATATTCTTATATAGAAAAATATTACCCTGCTCACTTCCGCAAAACAATAGTGTGTTTTGATTTTCATCCCGATAGAAACAGGGCGTGCAGTATCCAAAATAGGATAATTCGTAATTACGCACATCCACGCCGCCCAACGTGTCTGTAACCAACGTAAATGTTGAGCCCGTATTGCGGTAATAATGGATTCTTCCCCGCCGATTTCCAATCAGCAGGTCCTTCTTTCCATCATTATCCAAATCAAAATATTGTGGAGCGCTGAAATCACCTACATCTATATTCAAATAGAAATCCTGTATGGGGCCATTTCCGTTTTGGATTTGTTGGTTGGAAACCAAAAGCAAAGTCCCGTCTTTTTGGCCGCAGAGCATATCGGTAAGTCCATCGCCGTCAAAATCGCCAAAAGTAGGGTATAAAGCATTTCTGTTTTGAGTTTTCAGATGTCCGAAGTCCGTGTCTTGTAATTTGAAAACAGGTTGTTGCGGAGTTCCCGTGTTTTTATAATAGGCGATGGAAGAAGAAAACGAAGAGTTTACGATGCCATAATGGACGGATGCGCTGTCAAAACTCCCGTAGTTGGCTAAAAACAAATCCGTTAATCCATCGTTGTCCCAATCGTATAATACAGGGTAACAGCCACTTCCCACGTCGATCTGGTGCTCTTGTAGAAAGTTTTGGGATGTCAAGGTGTATTGATTTAATAGGGAGTCAAAGTCGTATTTCCATACGCTGTTAATATCTTGGGATTTGGTGAGCGAGGGATCCGAAGGAGAGACGATGAGCGATGGAGTTGTTCGGTTGGGTATGTGAATGAGCGATGGAGCGGGCATGGAGTATAGATGCACGGGTGCGTTGATGGGGAAGCAAGTGTCCTGTTGGGTCATTCGTGCCTCATCTGCCGTGCCGTTATTGTGTAACAATATGAGGTTCGGCGAATCCACATCGCCAATGAGAATGTCTTTCAGTCCGTTGCCCGTGAAATCGTGTAGCAGCATGGAGGAGCCGGTGTGTCGTAAGGGTTCGTCATCTTTGCTCGGGTCGTTGCAGTCGGAAAATAAATAGATGATGTTGTTGTCCGCCGCTTCTTCAAAGTGCCCCCAACATTCCGATTCCAAACGGAAATCAAATTCATTCGGATTGTTGGCATAGTTTCGGAGATAGTGGACATATTTACCTAAAACCCAAAAATTCAAGATGTCAATATCTCCGTCATTATCGATGTCTTCCACCACCAAATAGTCATCGGGTGAAGCAAAAATATTCACGTAACCATTATAGTAAAAGGCCTCCAATTGGTCGGAGACCAATGTGAACGCGAGGGTGTCTTGCGAAATGTTTTGATAGACGGAAATCCCCGCGTTCCCGTATGTGAAAATATCCGCTTTGCCATCCTGATTATAATCCTTCAGGATTACCCAGTCGTGTAAGTGAGGAAAGCAATGAATATACTGTGGGGCAAAGGTGTATTTTCCATCAAGAAAGACAAAGGGCAAGATTCGGTTTCCGTGTTTTTCAAAGCCAATGAGGTCATTTGTTCCATCAAGGTTAAGGTCTATTTCTGAAAAACGCACGGAGTTCATTCCTCCGACCCAGGGCATAGAAAGGGTGTCGTTTTCTAAAATGACGGGAATAGAAGAATTTCGAGAGAAACCGTAATCGTAATAATAAGTTTGCCCGAAAAATTTGGCTGGGAAAATTGCCAACAAAAATAATCCACAGAGGCAGATGATTTTTTTAGGATATATCATTGAGAAATCAATGTTTAGGGCGCGGAAACGTTTTTTTTTGGATAGTGACTACCGAACACGAAGTCGTTGGCCGTCACGAATGAAATCGCTTCTTAAGTGGTTGAGCTTTTTAAGTTTGGAAACGGAAGTGTGATATTTTTGAGCGATTCTGCCGAGGTTGTCTCCTCTACGTACTTTGTAATAAACAGCGCTTGTAGATGGCTTGGGTTTGGCGGGTTGCTGTTGTTGTTGAATTTGTTGAGGGGTAGGATTGGGCGTTGAGACACTGTAACCGGATACGTACATCGTATCATATTTGAGTGTGAAATTGTCAAAATCAACCAATCGGTTCGGGTTGATATCAACGCCGAGGTATCTGATTTCGAAATGGAGATGAGAACCGTAAGAACGTCCCGTGTTACCGCCGAGGCCAATGATGTCACCGGCTTTAACTACTTGTCCGGGGTTGACAAGGCGTCTGGAAAGGTGTGCGTAATAGGTTTCCAGTCCGTTGTTATGTCGAATGACTACAAGGTTTCCGTAGCCTCCGGTGTTGCTGCCTTTGGAAATGCGGACAATGCCGTCCCAAGCTGAACTAACAGGAGTTCCCACAGGATATCCGAGATCCACGCCGCGGTGCATTCTGCGGTGTCTCCAACCGTAATCGGATGTCTTTTTGTAATTGGCAGGGTGATGGTATCCGCTCAAAGCAATGGTGTCGCGTGGAGCGGAGCCAATGTGTTTGTAATGGATTCGGATGATGTCGAAGTTTTGATAGAGATTATACCCCGGCATCCAGCTGAAGTAGGAAAACAGCATTCCATCGCCGTGGTCCACATTGTCGAATAAATCAGAATCTTCGTCAATACCTAAAATATCCCCCAAAGAGTCCTCCGGGATGGCGGTATCAATGTGGGCGGTATCGTTAACCACATTGAATTGAATATGATTCTCCTGTGCAAGCAGGGACTTGTTAAATAGTAAAGAGCATATAATGAATAATACTATGGAAATAGTATTCTGGAAATTTTTCATAAATTAAAATTGTTAAGGATTGTACCTTTTCCGCTTTTTGTGATGTTTAATGTAGTAAGTAGTATTGCAAGAGGTGGAAGTGTTCCAGCGGGGTTGTTTGGTTCTTACTTTGGAATAAGAGGTGGGTCGTTTGGTGCTTTTATGTGTTGTGGAACATGATGTGGTGAATAAACATAATGCTATCACACATAGAAAGATAGGTATCAAGCGAAGGAGGTGTAATTTCTTATCCATACCGTTGAAATTAAAGTGGGCAAAGATACTATTTTTGTTAATAAATCAAAGTCTCAAAATCACATCCATTTCACTAAACAGAAATCCATGTCGTGTGGCAGCAATTCGTGCTGTGGAATGATGCGGATTACGCAATCCCAAAGTCCTACATTTTTGGCATTTAACGAGAAATGGAAATGAGAAATGTCTTGGTCTGTGGAAATGTACGTAAAGGAGTGCTTGTCGAAGAGTTTGGGTTTGTTGCTTTGTTCGTTATTGGCAAGTAAAAGTTCGATTTTAACGTCATTAGGAGATAATTCCCCGAGTCGGATAGCCAAATCCAAGGTGAGTTCTTCTCCCACATAGTACGTGTTGTTGCTGCGGACAATGCTGTCAATACTGACTTTCTTGATGTCATTCCAATGAGTAAGGACGCGACCTTTCCATCTGAGCAGAGCTCGGATATTGGCGAAATTGTCCGCACAAAGAATTGTTTGGCGTTTTTCCAATCGATGATAGAATTTTTGGTAGTAGTCATCCAATTGTCGTTTCATGGTATAGTGCGGGGAGATGTTTGCAAAACAGTCTTTCATCATTTTCACCCAGCCGGTCGGGACATTGTTGTTGCGAGAATAAAATGTCGGAACAATTTCTTCTTCAATAGTACTGTAAAGCGTGGAGGCATCCAATTCATCTTGAAGTCGGTTGTCTGTGTAAGTGATTTCTTCTTTGATAGCCCAACCGGCCCCTGGCACGTAACCTTCAGCCCACCATCCGTCCAACACACTGAAATTCAAAACCCCATTCATGACGGCTTTCTCGCCACTGGTGCCG
>JAZUEE010000002.1:0-1586 GCA_045639985.1 Bacteroidales bacterium | reverse complement strand
TCAACAACGACGGTGTCATCAACCTCAAAGACTGGGAAATCGGAGCGGTCATTTTCTGCAACACTTTCGGCACAAACTTCGGTGACGACGGTTACTGCTATCTTCCATACTGCAAACTGGCATCCCTGCCCGACGAAGGCGGAATCTGGAACAAATGCGTCTATGTGGTGCAGGTCAAAGACGAAGTCTATCCGCAAATCACCTATAAAGCCACCATCCGACATACCTCCCGCGAAAAAATCAAACTCACCGCCGGCGTCGCCAACAGCGCCAACGCCACCACACCAGAACACACCTTAGACTTCCATGTCTTCAACTATCAGGGTGGTGACCTCTATATGCAGGGAGGCACCACTGACGAGAGTGCCAAAACTTTGGAATTGGGATTGGACGTCAGCCCACTGCTCAACTATATTGAGCCTAACACGCCCTGTACTTTTTTCCTGAACGTCACGGAAAATGACCCCGCGAACAATTTTGACGGTGCCATCGTCAATTTCAGCCTGATGGACTACACCTCTGGATCAGAAATCGAGCAGGCCTGCCCCGATCAAAACATCAACATTGCCAACAACACAACCACGACACTTTCCGTGACCCGCGCCATCAACTTCAGCAAGCCTGTTATTCAAGATTCCTTATTGCCAGATATGCACGCCTTTGTCGATTATCAATACGCACTACACGTAAATGGCGGCAAGTCCTCATATCGTTGGGAGCTTAGCAAACAGTTTGACATTGAAGAAACATCCTCTGAATTTCCGTCTGTCTCGGGACAAAGCGTCTCCCTGAGCAGCAGTTCCAACGGCTATGCCATCGTGCCTATCGGCTTTGATTTTCCCTACTGCGAAGACACCTACTCGCAATTGGTGGTCTATGCCGACGGCTACATTGCCTTCCACCACCAGCCTGCGAATTGGCCGTTTCTGCAATACCCAGATATGCAGACGATGGCTCAACGATTGATTTGTCCGTTCAAATGCGACCTGACGAACTGCACCATCCAGAAAGTCACGGAAAGCGACTGCCTGACGCTGATTTTTTCTGCAAAGCTCAACAACCAAAGCTCCTCATCGGTCAACTTCGCCGTCAAGCTGTTCAAATCTGGAGAAATCGAGTTCCACTACGGGGAGATGTCTTTCACCGGCACTGATTTCTGGTCGGCCGTATTGCGTGGCGACCAGCAAACCATCCAGCACACCTCTGTTTCGGGTCGTCCTGCAGCCAGCATCAGCCACCGCAGTTTCCGGCTCACGCCCTCCATACTGCCTACGGGCCTTACCCTTTCCACCGACGGAATCCTCTCTGGGAAATCCACCAGCGCATTTGAAGACAAGACTTTCTCCGTCACTTGCTATGACAACAATGACGTCAAAGATACCCGCAAGCTGCATCTGTCCAGCATTTACGAATCGCGCTTGCTCATCACGGATATGACACTCAACGGCAACCATCAGAACTACGTTTTCGCAGGCGACACGCTGAGATTCTCCGTCTCTATCCAGAATCTCGACACTATAGCCTACACCCACGGCAAGCTCCGTATCACCTGTGATGACCCGTTGGTGCGCATCCTTGACAGTACT
>JAZUEE010000001.1:0-2344 GCA_045639985.1 Bacteroidales bacterium | reverse complement strand
CGTCAATCGGAAAAGGCAATTGCTTGCGTACTTCATCCCATTTATGTATAAAGTCAAATACGCCCTGAATATTGGGCACTTTTTCCATCACATCCGGAAAACGGAAACCCCACTCATGCAGTTTGCGCAACTGGTCGTAGTGCGAATGTTCCGAAAGATTTTCGCCAAGAGCATAATATAGTTTGAATGCCAAACCGCGTTTAGCCACCTCTGAAGAATTCTGCAATTTCAGACTACCCGACGCGGCATTGCGGGGATTGGCAAATGGCTGCTCCCCTATTTCATCGCGTTCGACATTGAGCGCCTCAAAACTTTCGTATGGCATGATGATCTCCCCACGGGCCTCAAGCATATCGGGATAATCGCCCATCAGACTGAGGGGCACCGAGCCGATGGTCTTCACGTTGTTAGTCACCACATCGCCGCGCGTGCCGTCGCCACGAGTCACCGCACGGACCAACAGACCATGCTCGTAAATCAGGCTGATAGCAACGCCATCGTATTTCAACTCGCAGACATACTCAAGCGGTGCGTCCAAAAGAGAGCGCACGCGCGTATCAAATTCCGTCAAATCGCCTTCGGAATAAGTGTTGCCCAATGAAAGCATCGGATAGACATGTGCCGCACTTTCAAACTGTTTGGAAACCGTACCGCCCACACGTTGCGTAGGGCTGTCGGGGCGCACATAATCTGGGTACTGCTTTTCCAAATCAATCAGCCGTTGGAGCAGCACGTCAAAATCATAGTCGCTGATTTTCGGATCGTCCAACATATAATAATAATAGTTGTGACGGTTGATTTCTTCTGTTAATTGCGCGATTTGTGTCTGGATATCGTTCATAAGAAAAGGGGCAGCGTTAAGGTTTCAAGTTTCAGGGTTCAAGTTATTTGTTTATTTCACAAAAGGAATTTACTGTCATAATCATATTTTAGGAATAGATCAAGAGCATTACATCTATACTTAAAAATTAAGTTATGGAATGATGAACAGCATTCCATTCACATTCCATAACTTAAAATATGATAGATTCTTTGTTGCCCGTGATTATTTCAGTCCTCTATTTCTAAGCAACGGTTCAATAGAAGGTTCTTTGCCGCGGAATGCAACATACAGATTCATAGCGTCATCTGTATTGCCGCGTTCGAGAATATTGGTTCTAAAGGCCGTGGCCGTTGCCTGATCGAAGACGCCGTTTTCTTTGAATGCCTCAAACGCGTCATTATCCAAAACGGCAGACCATGTGTAGCTATAGTATCCCGCGCCATAACCGCCGGAGAAAATGTGTTGGAAATACGGGCTCTTGTAACGAGAAATAATAGATGGAATCAAACCAATCTTGGACAACTGCTGGTTTTCAAAATCCGGCAACTTGATGTTGGTCTTGGATTTGACAGTATGGAAATCCATATCTAACAAAGAAGCGGCCAACAATTCCGTATTGATAAATCCTTGTCCGTACGTAGCAGCAGCTTCCATCTTGGCGATGAGCGCGTCGGGAATAGTTTCACCTGTTTTATAGTGGTGAGCATAAAGTTTCAAAATTTCAGGTTCTGTAGAGAAATGCTCCATAAACTGGGATGGCATTTCCACATAATCGCGAGGCACGTTGGTGCCTGACAAAGAGCGGTAATGGCAACGGGAAAGGATGCTATGCAAAGCATGTCCGAACTCGTGGAACATCGTTTGGAGCTCGTCGATATTCAACATAGAAGGTTTGTCGCCAGAAGGCTTGGTAAAGTTGAAGACCAAAGACACAACTGGAATCATATTTTTACCCTCACGGGTATAATATTGTTCGCGGAAGTTCGTCATCCAGGCACCACTACGTTTGGAAGCGCGCGGGAAGAAATCCATATAGACGATGGCGATAACCTCGTTGTTGTCAATCACTTCATATACCTTCACATCCTCTTGATAAACGGGGATATCCTTATTCTCTTTAAAAGTCAGGCCGTAAAGTTTGTTGCAGACCATAAAGAGACCGTTTCTTGCCGTATCCAAAGAGAAATACGGACGAATATCCTCATCATTGAGGTCGTATTTTTCCTTACGCATTTTTTCACTATAATAGCGCCAATCGTATGGTTCGAGCTTGAAACCGCCGCGTTCTTTGTCTATCATCTTTTGATATTGGGCAGCTTCCTCTTTGGCTTTGGCCAAAGCCGGCGTCCAAACCTGTTTCAGAAGATCATAAACATTATCGGCATTTTTAGCCATACAGTCTTCCAGAACATAATTGGCATAGCAATCGTAGCCCAAAATCTGCGAACGTTCCAAACGAAGGTTAACGATATCATTGATAATTTTGGTATTATCAAATTTCCCACCTTGACAACGATTAGA